>NZ_JBFTMM010000015.1:0-163084 GCF_056396945.1 Pseudomonas sp. 05N432
TTCAACATCTCTGTTTTCAACATCTCTGTTGATTGTCAGGCCGCTATCGCGAGCAGGCTCGCTCCCACATTGGATCTGCGTATACACAGATTCTGGGTTTGCTGGCTTGTACTGACATGTATAGCCCCGGCGGCATTGGGTTCAGCCCGTCAGGGATATCACCTCGCGTGTTTCTGTTTGGCGTCCGCGCCCCTATAATGGTTGCCTTTTTCGCCCAATGATTTTGCGGAGCTGGTGATGGCCGAACGTAAGGCGTCAGTCGAGCGCGACACTCTGGAAACCCAGATCAAAGCCTCGATCAACCTGGATGGCACCGGAAAGGCCCGATTTGATATCGGTGTTCCCTTCCTTGAGCACATGCTGGACCAGATCGCCCGTCACGGGCTGATCGACCTGGATATCGAGTGCAAGGGTGACCTGCATATCGAYGACCACCACACGGTGGAAGACGTCGGTATCACGCTGGGTCAGGCTTTCACCAAAGCCATCGGCGACAAAAAAGGCATCCGTCGTTACGGCCACGCCTATGTGCCGCTCGATGAAGCGCTGTCGCGCGTGGTGATCGATTTCTCCGGCCGTCCTGGCCTGCAGATGCACGTGCCATATACCCGCGCGACTGTCGGCGGCTTCGATGTCGACCTGTTCCAGGAATTTTTCCAGGGCTTCGTCAACCACGCCAACGTCAGCTTGCACATCGACAATCTGCGTGGGCACAACACCCACCACCAGATCGAAACCGTGTTCAAGGCTTTCGGTCRCGCATTGCGCATGGCCGTCGAGCTGGATGAGCGCATGGCCGGGCAAATGCCTTCGACCAAGGGCGTGCTGTAATGCAGACGGTCGCGGTTATCGATTACGGCATGGGCAACCTGCACTCGGTGGCCAAGGCCCTCGAGCACGTCGGTGCCGGCAAGGTGCTGATCACCAGCGACGCTAGCGTGATTCGCGAAGCCGACCGGGTGGTGTTCCCCGGTGTGGGCGCGATTCGCGATTGCATGGCGGAGATCCGTCGCCTGGGCTTCGACTCGCTGGTGCGTGAAGTCAGCCAGGACCGTCCGTTCCTCGGCATTTGCGTGGGCATGCAAGCCTTGCTCGAGCACAGTGAAGAAAACGACGGCGTCGACTGCATCGGCCTGTTTCCCGGCCAGGTGAAGTTCTTCGGCAAAGGTCTGCATGAAGACGGCGAACACCTGAAAGTCCCGCACATGGGCTGGAACGAAGTGAAGCAGACGGTGAGTCATCCGCTGTGGCACAACATCCCGGACCTGGCGCGTTTCTACTTCGTGCACAGCTACTACATCGCCGCCGGCAATCCGCGGCAGGTTGTGGGTAGTGGTCACTACGGTGTCGATTTCGCCGCGGCGCTGGCCGAAGGTTCGCGTTTCGCTGTGCAGTTCCACCCGGAGAAGAGCCATACCCATGGCCTGCAATTGCTGCAGAACTTCGCTGCGTGGGACGGTCGTTGGTAATGGCTATCAAGAAAAAGCCGCCGATCCTCACGCTCACACCCGAGCAAGAGAACGAGGCCAACAGCAAGATCAAGCGTTTCATGGAAGACCGCTTCGAACTTGACCTTGGCTCGTTCGAGGCGGCTGAAATTCTTGAGCTGTTTACCCGCGAAATTGCTCCGCACTATTACAACAGGGCGATTTTCGATGTGCTGGCGCACCTCAAAGAGAGGTTCGAAAGCATCGAAAGCGACTTGTGGGCGCTCGAGAAGAATTAGGGCAGCGGCAAGCTTCAAGCTGCAAGCTGCAAGAAGTACACACGCGTGCGCGCTTGCAGCTTATGGCTTGCAGCTTGCAGCTCTTTTGACGAAGGAAAAAGCATGCTGATTATTCCCGCTATCGATCTTAAAGACGGTGCCTGCGTACGTCTGCGCCAGGGCCGCATGGAAGATTCCACAGTGTTCTCCGATGACCCGGTGAGCATGGCTGCCAAGTGGGTAGAGGGCGGTTGCCGTCGTCTGCATCTGGTCGACCTGAACGGCGCCTTTGAAGGCCAGCCAGTCAACGGCGAAGTGGTCACCGCGATCGCCAAGCGCTACCCGAACCTGCCGATTCAGATCGGCGGTGGTATCCGCTCGCTGGAAACCATTGAACACTACGTGAAAGCGGGCGTGAGCTACGTGATCATCGGCACCAAAGCCGTGAAAGATCCGGCCTTCGTCGCCGAAGCCTGCCGCGCCTTCCCGGGCAAAGTTATCGTTGGTCTGGATGCGAAGGACGGTTTTGTCGCCACCGACGGTTGGGCTGAAATCAGCACTGTGCAGGTCATCGACCTGGCGAAGCAGTTTGAAGCCGACGGCGTGTCTGCGATCGTTTATACCGATATCGCCAAAGACGGCATGATGCAGGGCTGCAACGTGTCGTACACCGCAGCACTGGCCGCCGCCACGCGGATTCCGGTGATTGCGTCCGGCGGTATTCACAACCTGGGTGACATCAAGTCGCTGCTCGACGCCAAGGCGCCGGGGATCATCGGCGCCATCACCGGCCGGGCGATTTACGAAGGCACCCTCGACGTCGCTGAAGCGCAAGCTTTCTGCGATTCGTACAAAGGCTGAGGACTTACCATGGCGCTGGCCAAACGCATCATTCCTTGCCTGGACGTGGATAACGGCCGGGTCGTCAAAGGTGTGAAGTTCGAGAACATCCGTGACGCCGGCGATCCGGTGGAAATCGCCCGTCGCTACGACGAGCAGGGTGCCGACGAGATTACCTTTCTCGACATCACCGCCAGCGTCGATGGCCGCGATACCACGTTGCATACCGTCGAGCGCATGGCCAGCCAGGTGTTCATCCCGCTGACCGTCGGCGGTGGCGTGCGCACCGTGCAAGACATCCGCAACCTGCTCAATGCCGGCGCCGACAAGGTCTCGATCAACACTGCAGCGGTGTTCAATCCAGATTTCGTTGGCGAAGCGGCGCAGCATTTCGGCTCGCAATGCATCGTTGTCGCCATCGACGCCAAGAAAGTTTCACTGCCGGGCGAAACCCCGCGCTGGGAGATCTTCACCCACGGCGGTCGCAAACCTACCGGGCTGGATGCGGTGGAGTGGGCGAAGAAGATGGAAGGTCTGGGTGCTGGCGAAATCCTGCTGACCAGCATGGACCAGGACGGCATGAAAAACGGCTTCGACCTGGGCGTCACGCGTGCCATCAGCGATGCACTGGGGATTCCGGTGATCGCCTCCGGCGGCGTCGGCAATTTGCAGCATCTGGCTGACGGTATTCTCGAAGGTCATGCCAGCGCAGTGTTGGCAGCGAGTATTTTCCACTTCGGCGAATACACCGTGCMGGAAGCCAAGGCTTATATGGCGCAACGCGGTATCTGCGTCCGATAAAGGCCAGTGGACAGCATGGCGGGCTCAGGGCAAGCTTGGGCACGCCATGGATTCCGGTAAACCGTCATGCTCAAACGTCTTCTCCTGGTACTCGCCAGCGCCTCGTTATTACTGGCTGGCGCTGCACGTGCTGCAGAAAAAACCGGTACCGATCTGGTGCTGCTGACGGAAAACTTCCCGCCTTACAACATGGCGAAGAACGGCAAGAACTTCGCTCAGGAAGACAACATCAATGGCATCGCCGTGGACGTCGTCCGCGAGATGTTCAACCGCGCTGAAATCACTTACAGCCTGACCCTGCGTTTTCCTTGGGAGCGAATCTACAAACTCGCCCTGGAGAACCCCGGGTATGGCGTGTTCGTCATGGCGCGACTGCCGGACCGCGAGAAACTCTTCAAATGGGTCGGCCCGATTGGTCCGGACGACTGGATCATGCTGGCCAAGGCTGACAGCAAGATCACCCTCGAGTCGCTGGCGCAGGCGCGCAAGTACAAGATCGGTGCCTACAAGGGTGATGCGATCGCCGAAACGTTGGCCAAGCAGGGTCTGAAACCGATCGTGGTGCTGCGCGATCAGGACAACGCGAAGAAGCTGGTCAATGGCCAGATCGACCTTTGGGCGACGGGAGATCCTGCTGGCCGTTACCTGGCTCGGCAGGACGGTGTGACAGGCCTCAAGACCGTGCTGCGTTTCAACAGCGCCCAACTTTATCTGGCGCTGAACAAAGACGTGTCCGACGAAATCGTCGCCAGGCTTCAGGCCGCGCTGGATCAGTTGCGCAAAGAAGGCGTGGTGGACGACATCATGGCGCGGTATCTCTGATAGCGTTCAGTGCATTTCCAGCAACTGATGTGCGCTCAACAAGGTAGACCGCCCACGTGAATGCATTGCGTAACAATGCAGTGGTGATGGGTTGTTCTGCGCTATCGACTCCAATGATACATAGCACATGGACACCGGTTTGAGGCCCTATGGTCCGATTGATATAGGGCGTGGCGGAGTCAAAGGCTGCACTGTAATGACTGGGTATACGACAGTCTTTTGCATTGCGTGCAGTTTTGTATCGATAGAAGGGTGAGCTGATAGAGAACCTGTAGTTCCAGGTTGGCAAAATATTGCCCTGGCCAGTGCGCCGTTCCATGTAGACGTGGCTTCGGATGTTCCAGGGCTCCTCGATTGCGATGTCCACGGGTTGCAACTGGCAGTTTGTCGAGTTGCCGTCGAACACACCATTGATAAAACAGTAGTGCAGAAAGTTGGCGGCGTAGCTGTAGTTGTAGGTGCTCGCCTCGCAGGAGTCGCTGTAACTGCACTCTGATCGGTCTGTTCCGTCGGCAGCCAATGCGTACTTGCTGACGATGCTGGTGATATCACTGTTGCTACGATCCAGCATCGGACTTCCGGAGCTGCCGCCGCGGATTGCGTCGCATCGATTTCTGAATGCCTGGGGAAATACACCCGGATGCCCGATAAAGCTACCGGCCGATTGTTCCGAGCAAGCGCTCATGCGCAGGCCTTGTTCGGTGAACCCTGGTGGAGCTCCAATATTCAGCACGTCGCGACTCTCGTCGCTCTGGTGGGCGGCAAGTTTGAGTGGTTTGACACCTGAATTGATGAGGCTCGCCAGTGAGCGCTCAACCTTGATTACTGCGAGATCGGTGCCGACAGTGCTGCTCCAAAGAGCGGTGCGTACCGGGTAGGTGGTCTGCCGCTCAGGTTCGTCATAAAAGTAGTTGAAGGTGATGTTCGCGACGATGGGCACGTTGGTGCGTGCGGTACCGTATTCGTAGAGCACGCAATGACCGCTGGTGATCAGATACGCAGGCCCTACGGCTTTGCCTTCGCTGTTTCGGGTGTCGAGCAGGGAGGCGGTGCATGAAGCGCCGGAACTGAAGGTCAGGCGTCCGATACCGCTCCAGAGTGCGTAGCGCTTATCGCTGTTTTGCAGTGCCTTTGAGGCTGACTCGTTGGCGGCACCCTCTCCCAGGTCCCGCGCTTGCAGGCAGGTGCTGGTGATCAGCAGGCAGTAAAGGACTAGATGATTGATGTATTTCATGGCCATTCCTTGGGGATGAAATTCGGGGCGAGCTTTATCCTGGCACGTGCCTGAGTACCTGAAGGCATAGATAGTTATTGCATCGCAGAAGGCCTGAGTCCGAGGCTCGGTGGTGCGTTTCAGCGGTTGCGGTAGTTCCCATCGGTGCCATGGGCCGCCGTCGCGCGATTGCTGCGCACGCTGATCATCAACTTGATATCGATCCAGTCGATGCCCTGGGCCTTGAGCTTGGGCAGTTCGCGCTCAAGCACCGCCAGGGTTTGTGGATAAGGGTGGCCGATCATCACCGCAGAGCCTTGCTTATGAGCCAGGCTGATGGCGGTCTGTAGCTGAGTGAAGATTGCGCCCTCGGTGCGCTCGTCATCGAGAAACACATCGCGCGAAACACTCGCCAAACCGATCTTCTGCGCCTCGGCGGCGGCGACTGTCTGGGCGCTGGTACGGCTGTCGACAAAGAACTTGTGCCGACGTTGCAGCTCGGCCATCAGCCAGATCATGGCCGGTTGCTGGGCGGTCATGCGGCTGCCCATGTGGTTGTTGATGCCGCTGGTATAGGGCACGGCGTTGAATGCCGCGTTCAGGCGTTTTTCCAGCTCTTCGATGGGGAGTTCGGGATGCCAGGCGAACGGGCCGGTGGCCGGGTCCATGGGCATATGCAAAATGACTATCTTGCCGGCGCGGTGGGCCTCGCGGGCAAATTCGGCAGCGTGGGGAGTGTCGGGCATGATTGCCGTGGTCACCGGTCCGGGCAGCGCCAGCACGCGGCGGTCGCGCGGCAGGTTTTGCCCCAGGTCATCGATGATCAGGCTCAGGTAGGCCTTGTGTGGCGCCGCCGTCTCGACAGGCGCCGCATGAGCAGCACCCGCCAGACAACACAGCAGACTGAGGATGACCCGCAAGCGCATCTCAGTGGCCGCGAGTGATGCTCAGGCCTTTGAGCAGGCTCAGGGCCTGGGCCAATTGGTAATCGTCGTCCTGTGGCATCGGTTTGGCTTTGCCGCTGGACTTGGTCGGTTTGTCGGCGCCGCCGTTGCCATTGCCCAGGTGACCTTGCAGATCGGCTTCCTTGAAGTACTCGCCGTCCTGCTCGTTGGTGATCTTGGCCTTGCGCACTTCGATGTCCGGAACGATGCCTTGGGCCTGGATCGAACGCCCGTTCGGTGTGAAGTACAACGCGGTGGTGATCTTCAACGCACGGTCGTTGTTCAGTGGCAGCACGGTCTGCACCGAACCTTTACCGAAACTGGTGGTGCCCATGACCACTGCGCGTTTTTGATCCTGCAAGGCGCCGGCGACAATTTCCGAAGCCGAGGCGCTACCGCCGTTGATCAGCACGACCATGGGCACCGCTTCGCTTTCGTCCTTGCCGGTGGCAGAGAAGCGCAGTTCGGAGTTGGCGATGCGACCCTTGGTGTAAACGATCAGGCCTTTGGTGATGAAGTGGTCGACCACTTCCACCGCTGCTTGCAGCACGCCGCCGGGGTTGTTGCGCAGATCAAGCACGATGCCGCTGAGCTTCTTGCCATTGTCCTTGCGCAACTTGGCCAGGGCCTTGGAGACCTCTTCGCCGGTCTTGACCTGGAACTGGGTGATGCGGATGTAGGCGTAGCCCGAATCCAGCAACTGGCTCTTCACGCTCTTGACCTGAATGGTCGCGCGGGTCAGCGTCACGTCGAACGGTGCACCACCGTCGCGCACCAGAGTCAGAGTGATCTTCTCGCCGATCTTGCCGCGCATCTTGTCCACGGCTTCGGTCATGCTCTGGCCGCGGGTTGGCTGGCCGTTGATCTTGACGATGAAGTCACCGGCCTGGATGCCGGCCTTGGAGGCTGGCGTGTCATCGATCGGCGAAACGACTTTGATGAAGCCGTCTTCGGCGCCGACTTCGATACCCAGGCCGCCGAATTCGCCGCTGGTGCTTTCCTGCAGCTCGGCAAAGTCTTCCGGGCCGAGGTAGGCGGAGTGCGGGTCGAGGTTGCTGAGCATGCCCTTGATGGCATTTTCCAGCAGGGTCTTGTCGTCAACCGGTTCGACATAGGCAGCCTTGATCCGATCCATGACCTCGGCAAAGGTGCGCAGCTCTTCCAACGGCAATGGCGCCTTGGTGGTCGCGGCAGTGCCCGCAGGCGCAACCGCCGGGGCCGGTTGAGCGGCAAACGCCAACGGCGCACCGATCACCAGAGCGATCGTCAGGGCCAGCGAATTGAGGCGGGACAAATGCAGCATGTCGAACGAACTCCTAATGTAGGTGACTCAACGCCTATCCTTGCGCGCGGCACCATTGTGCTGGATCACTCGGGTGACCCTGCTGACGAATAGCGAAATACAGAGCAGGTGTGTCCTGGCCACCACTGTTACCGACAGTGGAGATGGATTCACCGGCCTTGACCACGTCACCGGCCGCTTTAAGCAGCGTCTGGTTGTGGCCGTACAAACTCAAAAAACCATTGCCGTGGTCGAGGATCACCAGCAAACCGGCGCCGCGCAACCAGTCGGCAAACACCACGCGGCCGCCGTGTACGGCATGCACCTGGCTGCCTGCAGAGGCGCTGATCATCACGCCGTCCCACTTGGTTCGGGCATCGTCACCACGGGTTTCACCGAAACGCGCAAGCAATCGACCATCGACAGGCCACGGAAGTTTTCCGCGGGCTGAAGCAAAGGGTCCGCCGAAGGACTCGCCTGCACTTGAAACCAGTGCGCCGGGTGTCGGCTTGGCGGGTTTGCGTGGGGCATCAGTAGGGGCTTCAGCCCGGGCCTGAGCCTCACGTAAACGCTTTTTTTCGGCTTCCTGCTGGGCGATCAGCGCTTTTTGTCGCGCTTCTTCTGCCTCACGGGCCTGGCGGGCCAGGGTTTCCTCGATGGTTTTGAGTACTTTAGACAGATCGGCCTGATCCTGCTCGCGGGCTTGCAGCTTCTGGTCGCGGGCTTTCACGTCATCGTTAAGCTTGGCCAGGACTTGCTGACGCTCCTTGCGGACTTTGTCGAGTTCGTCGCGCTGGCTGTCGAGGCTGCTTTTCTGCACCAGCAACTGGGCTTGTTGCAGGGAGATGTCCTGCTCGACGTTGGCCAGCTGGCGCAGGGTTTCGTTGAAGTTCTTTAACTGCTCCAGGCGCGCCTGGCTCAGGTAGTCGTAATAGGTGAGGGTGCGGGCGAATTTTTCCGGGTTCTGCTGGTTGAGCAGCAGCTTCAGGTACTCCTGGCGGCCGTTCTGATAGGCCGCGCGGGCCTGAATGGCGATCAGTCGTTGCTGTTCAATGCGCGCGCTCTGGAGTTTTTTTTTCTCACCATCGAGTCGCTGTATCTCGGATTCGCTTTTCTTCAGCTCTTTTTGCAGGGCATCGACCTGCTTCTCGAGCTTGCCCATCTCGGTCTCGGTGCCTTTGAGCTCCTTTTGCACGCCGGACTTTTCTTCCTGCAACTTGCCCAGCAGCTTTTTCAGCTCGGCAATATCCTGACGCGTGGCGTCCAACTGTTGCTGGGTTTGCGCGCGCTCATCGGCAAACGCCGGATGGAGCAAGCAGGTCAGGGCAAGGGCAATCAGGGCGCGGAGCATAGAGGCGGGCGACACCAGGGGAAAAAAGACAGCCTAGTATGCCCGGCCAAGACTGTAAAAAAAACGTCCAATTCGGGCTGTGTGATAACTGGAGCAGGTTGGGGGGTGAAAACAATGAAAAACCAGTGTGGGAGCGAGCAAGCCCGCTCCCACAGTTGATTTGTGGTGTGTCAGGGGGGATTTAAGCAATCCCCCCTTGTTTGATTACACCAGGATCGACGTACCCGTCATCTCCTCAGGTTTCGCAAGGCCCAGTAGTTTGAGCATGGTCGGTGCCACGTCTGCCAGTACGCCGCCTTCGCGAACCTTGAGGTTGCGTTTGCCGACGTAGATGAACGGTACTGGTTCAGTGGTGTGAGCGGTGTGCGCCTGGCCGGTGGATTCGTCGGACATTTGCTCGACGTTGCCGTGGTCGGCGGTGATCAGTGCTTCGCCGCCGACTTTTTCCAGGGCATCGACGATGCGGCCAACGCACAGGTCCAGGCACTCGACGGCTTTCACCGCAGCATCGAACACGCCGCTGTGGCCGACCATGTCGCCGTTGGCGTAGTTGACCACGATCACGTCGTAGCGCTGGTTTTCGATCGCGTCGACGATCTTGTCGGTGACTTCCGGTGCGCTCATTTCTGGCTGCAAGTCATAGGTGGCGACTTTCGGCGACGGGATCAGGATGCGCTCTTCGCCCGGGAACGGTTCTTCGCGACCACCGGAGAAAAAGAAGGTCACGTGAGCGTATTTTTCGGTTTCGGCGATGCGCAGCTGGGTTTTGCCGTTTTTCGCCAAATAGTCGCCCAGCACGTTTTCCAGGCTGCCTGGCGCAAAGGCTGCCGGTGCAGGAATGCTGGCGGCGTATTGGGTCAGCATGACGAAACCGGCCAGTTTCGGCTGGCGCGCGCGCTCGAAATCCTTGAAATCGTCTTCGACGAATACCCGGGTCAGCTCACGGGCGCGGTCGGCGCGGAAGTTCATGAACACCACGGCGTCGCCGTCTTCGACCTTGACCGGTTCACCGATGGTGGTGGCTTTGACGAATTCGTCGCTCTCGCCACGTTCGTAGGCCGCCTGCAGGCCTTGCTGGGCGGTGGGGGCGTTGAATTCGCCGTTACCGTCAACGATCAGGTTGTAGGCTTGGGACACGCGATCCCAGCGGTTGTCGCGGTCCATGGCGAAGTAACGGCCAATGATGCTGGCGATCCGGCCTTTGCCCAGCGTCTTGAACGCTTCATCCAGCAGCTCGATCGACGACTGTGCGCTTTTTGGCGGCGTGTCGCGGCCGTCGAGGAAGGCGTGCAGGTAGATCTTCTCGGCGCCGCGCTTGAAGGCCAGTTCGGCCATGGCGATCAGGTGATCCTGGTGGCTATGCACGCCGCCTTCGGACAACAGGCCCATGAAGTGCACGGCTTTGCCGGCAGCAACGGCTTTATCCACCGCGGCGCAGATGGTCGGGTTTTCGAAGAACTCGCCATCGCGGATCGCTTTGGTCACGCGGGTGAAGTCCTGATACACCACACGGCCTGCGCCGAGGTTCATGTGGCCGACTTCGGAGTTGCCCATTTGCCCGTCCGGCAGGCCGACGTCCATGCCCGAGCCCGAGATCAGGCCGTTCGGTACGGTGGCGTACAAACGGTCGAGGACCGGCTTTTTGGCCGCGAACACGGCGTTGGATTCCTGGCTTTCACTGTGACCGAAGCCGTCGAGAATAATCAGGACCAAAGGTTTAGGCGTGGTAGTCATGGATTCCACTCTGGCTTAAGTTAAAGGTGCGATGGAAAAAGGGAGTGGCAGTTTAAAGCGAAGTTCAGACCGCGTCACCGCCGGACGGGGTTTGGCCCACCATAGTGGCTGTGTATACTGGCCGACATTTTAACGCCCTGGAACCTCCTTGATGGTTGCTCACCTGATTGAATTTGCCACTAACCACTATCTGCTCGTCGGTATCTTCGTCGTACTGCTGGCGTTGTTGATCGCCCGCGAGATGAGCCGTGGCGGCCGCAGCCTCAGCACCGCCGAGCTGACTGCGCTGGTCAACAAGGACCAGGGCGTCGTTGTCGACATCCGTCCAAGCAAGGATTTCGCCGCCGGTCACATTGTTGGCGCGCTGAACATTCCGCAGGACAAACTGACCGCTCGCGTTGGCGAACTGGAAAAGCACAAGGCCAAGACCATCATTCTGGTCGATGCCCTGGGCCAGCACTCCGGTACTCACGCTCGCGAGTTGTTGAAGTCCGGTTTTATCGCAGCCAAGCTGTCCGGCGGGATCTCCAGCTGGAAAGCCGACAATCTGCCGCTGGTGAAGTGATATGAAAAATGTCGTCGTCTATTCCAGCGATTACTGCCCCTACTGCTCGCGAGCCAAGTACCTGCTCGAGAACAAGGGCGTAGCCTTCGAAGAGATCAAGGTCGATGGCAAGCCGCAGGTGCGTGCCGAGATGGCCCAGAAAGCCGGACGTACGTCCGTGCCGCAGATCTGGATCGGCAGCACCCACGTTGGTGGTTGTGATGATTTGTTTGCCCTGGACCGCGCCGGCAAGCTCGACGCGCTGCTCACGGCCTGACTGAACCCTTAAGATCAGCAAACCCTACAAGACCCCAAGATCAGAAAGGATCTGAGATGACTGACCAACAGAACACTGCTGCGAACGAAGAAGAAACTGCACCGCAATTCTCCTTGCAGCGCATTTACGTGCGTGACCTGTCCTTCGAAGCTCCGAAAAGCCCGGCGATCTTCCGCCAGCAGTGGGAGCCGAGCGTTGGTCTGGACCTGAACACCCGTCAGAAAGCGCTGGAAGCTGACTTCCACGAAGTGGTGCTGACCCTGTCGGTTACCGTGAAAAACGGTGACGAAGTGGCGTTCATCGCTGAAGTTCAGCAAGCCGGTATCTTCCTGATCAAGAACCTCGACGAAGCCTCGATGAGCCACACCCTCGGTGCTTTCTGCCCGAACATCCTGTTCCCGTACGCTCGCGAAGCCCTGGACAGCCTGGTGACCCGCGGTTCGTTCCCGGCCCTGATGCTGGCTCCGGTGAACTTCGACGCGCTGTACGCGCAAGAAGTGCAACGCATGCAGCAAGACGGCGTACAGACCGTTCAGTAAGCGGTCCTGAGCACCAGAGCAATTTCAATGTGGGAGCGAGCCTGCTCGCGAAGAGGGAGTGTCAGAGACATCAATGTCGCCTGACACGCCTCTTTCGCGAGCAGGCTCGCTCCCACATTTGTTTTGTGGTGTTACTTAAAACCGAGCTGGCGCCAGCCTTCGTAAACCGCCACCGCCACGGTGTTGGACAGGTTCAGGCTGCGGCAGCCTTCGCGCATCGGCAGGCGCAAGCGCTGTTCGGCAGGCAGGGCGTCCAGCACCTCGGCTGGCAGGCCACGGCTTTCCGGTCCGAACAGGAAGGCATCACCCTCGGCGAAGCTGGCGTCGTGGAACAGCCGCGAGCCCTTGGTGGTGAAGGCGAACACGCGCGGATGGCCGAGGCTTTCCAGACAGCTTGGGAGATCAGAATGGCGCTGCAAAGTGGCATACTCATGGTAATCGAGGCCCGCCCGGCGCAGGCGCTTGTCGTCCATCTCGAAGCCCAGCGGTTCGATCAAATGCAGGTGGCAGCCACTGTTGGCGCACAGCCTGATAACGTTGCCGGTATTCGGCGGAATTTCTGGTTGGAAAAGGATGACGTGAAACATGCACGGCTCCGAAGGTAAAGATGGGCGGCATTCTACGCCTGAAGAGGACCCGAGACCGAAGCTATTCCCTCGGGTGATGGCCTCATTGGCGATTGTCGGTGTCATGGTCGGGATGATGATTGGTCGTCTGACCGAGCCGGACCCTACTGTATTACAGCAGGTTGAGGTCGAACCCGATGGTTTGGTGGTGTGGTTCAACAATGAACCCAAGACCCACGGCGAGTTCATCGACGGTAGCGTCGCGTTGCTGTTCGAGGCTGAGGGCAAGGCGCAAAACGGCCAGTTGAAGCTCAACGACAAGGACGTGAACTGGCGGGTGCGATTGAGTGACAAGGGCTTGTTGCTGACGCTGGTGGCGGCCCGCCCCCTGAAGGGTGAGTGGGCCGGCAGCGAGGTCAATGACCGCTGGCGGTTGGAGATCCATCTCCAGGAGCAATAAAAGAGGGAATCCCCGGCCTGCCTGTACCAAGGTTCCCCAAAACGGGAGGGGGTTCGTCGCGGTCTGCGTGATGAACCCCGGATGTAAAGAGGGGAATCCCCGGCCTGCCTGTACCAAGGCCCCCAAAACTGGGTAGTGAATCGAATCACTGATTGGACTATTGCAGGGGGCGTGCCAGGTTTTTATATGTAGCAACAAAAAACCTGCATGAAGCGCTGAAAGCCCCGTATTTCGGGGCTTTGTATTTTTTGTGCAATGGTTCTTCGTGTTGCTGGAGGCGGGATTTTGCTTGCCGTGAAGTGCGCGATTGCGGTTCACGGTGCATTGAGGCGGTGCACGCAACCCCTAAAAGCATCACGAGCAAGCTCGCTCCCACAGGGTTCAATGGTGTTCGCACATTGATGGAACACTGAAATCCACTGTGGGAGCGAGCTTGCTCGCGATTGGATCTGGAGATCAGCGAAGAGCTAAAGGCTGCTTAACCCTCATCCCCTTCATCGTCATCACCGCTATCGACCTTCATCCCCAGTTCCTTGATCTTGCGGGTCAAGGTGTTGCGGCCCCAGCCGAGTAATACGGCAGCGTCGCGGCGACGGCCGGCGGTGTGTTTGAGGGCGGTTTCGATCATGATCCGCTCGAAGCTCGGTACGGCGCTGTCGAGCAGACTCGACTGACCACGCGCCAACGCCTGGTCGGCCCACTGACGCAGCGCTTGCTCCCAGTTGGTCACCGGTGCCGAATCCTGCGGCAAGCTAAGCAGCTCTGGTGGCAGGTCACTGATGTGCACTTCGCGACCCGACGCCATCACCGTGATCCAGCGGCAGGTGTTTTCCAGCTGCCGTACGTTGCCTGGCCACGGCAGGTTCTTCAGGTATTCCTCGGTTTCGCTTTTCAGCAGCTTCGGCTCCACCGCCAGTTCTTGTGCGGCGCGGGCGAGGAAGTGCTTGGCCAGGGTCGGAATGTCTTCGCGACGGTCTGACAGGCGCGGAATGTGGATACGGATCACGTTCAGACGGTGGAACAGGTCTTCACGGAATTTCCCGGCGTGTACCAGGGTTTCCAGGTTCTGGTGGGTCGCGGCAATGATGCGCACATCGACCTTGACCGGCACATGACCGCCGACGCGATAGAACTCGCCATCGGCCAGTACCCGCAGCAAGCGCGTCTGGGTGTCGGCCGGCATGTCGCCGATTTCATCGAGGAACAGTGTGCCGCCGTCGGCCTGTTCAAACCGTCCGCGCCGCAGGTTGGCCGCGCCGGTGAACGCGCCTTTTTCGTGGCCGAACAGCTCGGACTCCATCAGGTCCTTGGGGATGGCCGCCATGTTCAGCGCGATAAACGGCGAGGCCGCGCGCGGGCTGTGGCGGTGAAGGGCATGGGCCACCAGTTCTTTACCGGTACCGGATTCGCCGTTGATCAGCACGGTAATGTTGGAGTGGCTCAAGCGCCCAATGGCGCGAAACACTTCCTGCATCGCCGGCGCTTCACCGATGATTTCCGGAGTGCGGGCCAGGATTGGCGCCACTTCCAGGCCTTGCTGTTCCTGAGCGTGCTGGTTGGCGCGCTTGACCAGCGACACCGCTTCATCGACGTCGAACGGCTTGGGCAGGTACTCGAACGCACCGCCCTGATAGGACGCGACAGCGCTGTCCAGGTCGGAGTGCGCAGTCATGATGATCACGGGCAGCCTCGGGTGTTGCTCGCGAATCCGTGCCAGCAGGTCCAGGCCGCTGGTACCGGGCATGCGGATGTCGGAGATGATCACGTCCGGTTGTTGGCGCGCCAGGCGGCTCATCACTCCATCGGCGCTGTCGAAGCTTTGCGTGGTCATGCCTTCCTGTTGCAAGGCTTTTTCCAGGACCCAACGGATAGAACGGTCGTCATCGACGATCCACACGGTTTCACTACGGCTCATGTCGATGTGGCTCCTTGTTCCAGTGGCAGAAAGATCGAGAACGTGGTGTGGCCTGGATGGCTGTCACATTCGATCAGGCCCTGGTGCTGGCTGATGATGTTCTGGGTAATGGCCAGGCCGAGCCCGGTACCGTCCGGGCGGCCGCTGACCATGGGGAAGAAGATGGTTTCCTGCAGGTCTGCCGGAATCCCTGGGCCGTTGTCGATGATCTCGAGCTTGGTCACCAGGCGATGGCGCACGTGGCCAATGGTGAACTGGCGCATGGCGCGCGAACGCAGGGTGATGCGGCCCAGGCGCAACTCGTTCTGGGTGCTGATGGCCTGCATCGCATTGCGCACGATGTTCAGCACGGCCTGAATCATTTGCTCGCGGTCGATCAACACGTCCGGAATGCTCGGGTCGTAGTCGCGCACCAAAGTGATGCAACCTTGGCTTTCGGCTTCCACCAGATGACAGACGCGCTCCAGCACTTCGTGGACGTTGCACAGGGCAAGCGACGGCAGTTTGTTCGAGCCGAGCATGCGATCGACCAGATTACGCAGGCGGTCCGCTTCCTCGATGATGACGTTGGTGTAGTCCTTGAGGCTTTCTTCCGGCAGCTCGCGGGCCAGCAACTGAGCGGCGCCGCGAATCCCGCCGAGCGGGTTCTTGATCTCGTGAGCGAGGCCGCGCACCAGCATCTTGCTGGTTTCCTGCTTGGAGAGCTGCGCTTCTTCTTTGGTGATGCGCAGCAAGCGATCACGCGGGTGGACTTCGAGCAGCAGCAGCGTGTCGCCGTTGCTCAGGATCGGCGTCACCGCATAGTCGACGGTCAGGGTCTGGCCGGTCAGCGCGGTGAGCATCGCTTCGCGCTTGGTAAACGGGTGCGCTTGTTCGACCGCCTGGCGCAGGGAGTTAAGGGCTTCGGTCGACTCGGTGAACAGCTCGCTGATGAATTGCCCGTGGCTGCGCTGGCCGCTGATGGCCAGGAGCATTTCCGCCGCGGGGTTCATGTACTCAAGGCGCAGGTCGGCGTTGAGCAGAATGGTGGCGGTCGTCAGGTTGTCGAGTAGTAAGCGGTGCAGTGCGTCGCTGATGGTCATTAGGACCTCTTTTGGAGCGTGGCGGCTCAGAGACTGGTCTGAATCACGCGCGTGAACCGGGCGCTGATACGAGGAAAATGCAAAAACCAAACCAAGGCTCCGAAAAGAAGCGTTCAGGCCCTGAAACAGGCGTTTTAAGCGCGATTGCGTGGCGTTCTGCCGGTGTTCGCGGGTATTTTCGAACCAAAATGGGTTGGAATATGGGTAGGGTGCAGCGTATTGCACCAATATAGTGCGCAAACCTGAACAAGGTTCAGAAGAAAGAAAAAATCCCGACTTTTTCTTCTTCGGGCTTATCCGCGAGCGGGCATTCCGGGCGTTGGCCGTAATCGGTCAGTGTGCAAGGCTTGATCTGGCGCTTTTGCGCCAGGGAGATACGCAGCATATGGAATGGCTGATTGGCTGTGCGTTCGACAATCCGCCCGTGTTCGTCGAGGATTTCCACTGCCAGTTGATGGGTGCCGCGATCAATATTGCTCAAGGCGAACACCGGGCTGGGGCCGGGATCGGCAGTCGGTTGGCCGTCCAGTAACAACCGATAGCGATGGCCGCGCTGCAAGGTGGGTTCGTTGGTGACACTGACGATCACTTCCCCCGCGCTGTTGCGCACCGAAGCGTCCGGTTCCGGTACAAGTACGCGAAGCATGTCGTAGTGAAACAGTGGTTTTTCCTCAGGCTTTTTTGGGGCTGCTTGCGGTGCTGCACCGCCGGGATTGGCGGACATGCGATTACCTGGTGCCAGTGTGACTCGCTTGGCGTTTCCAGGGTGGGGTTGATCGGTGAAGACCCGATTGCCCTGGGCGTCGATGTAGGTGTAGACCTCGGCCTGCGCCGGCAGGGCGGTCAGCCACAGGCACATGGCGATTGTTGAGCACCTCACGGGAGGTGTACCCGCTGCACGGTGAAGGTGAGGGTCGGGCTTTGTTGCACCAGGCTTTCTCCAGCGAGCACCTGCACCGCGAGACTGTGTTCGCCGCGATCGATGTTCACCAGTTGCAAGCGCGGCACGTTGCTTGGCTGGCCGTAGGGTTGACCGTCCAGCAGCAATCGAAACACATGTGATCCTTGCAGGCGTGGCTGAATCTGCACGCCGACGGTGAAGGTGCCGTTATTGGCGCGCAGGGCTTCATCGCCGGGCAGTCCGGTCAGCTCCAGCACTGAATACACGGCGTTTTTGTCTGCGCGTGGGGGTGGTTGTCCGGGCACTATCGGTGGTTGGTGTTCGATGCTGTTGAGTGGCGGCAACTCGACGGCCTGACTCTTCACGCCATCGGGCGGCTGATTGCTGTAGGCGGTATTGCCGCTGGCGTCGGTGTAGCGGTAGATCTGCGCGGTGGCGGGCAGGGCGATCAGCATCAGGATGAACAGAAAACCACGACCCATAAAAAACGCCCAATAAACGAAAACGTTGGTTTGCAGCATAGGTCAGGGTTAAGTGTTGGCCCACATCACTAACACCCTGACACGAAAGATCAATAGATCTCGCTCAATTGCGGCTCTTATGGATGGGCGCTGCACAATTCGGCAGTGGCGCGTACCAGCGCTAGCTCACGCAGCGGCACTTGGGTCGCAGCTTTATTGGCTTTGGCCAGCCATGACGGGCAGTGTGGATCATTGCGATACGGGGTGAAATCGGCCAGTTGTTGCAGCAGGCGTGTTTGTAACAGATCGAGTTGCGGGCGGATCAGGCCAACGAGGTCGGGGCGAGGGTCGTTAGGTGCTTTGCCTTGTGCGTGCCAGTCGGACAAATGTGCGTACTGCACTAACTTGTTGGCTTCGATCTGCGCCGAGAAGAACTGCTCAACGGCTTCATTGCTCAATTTATAGTAGGGCGCCTCGGCGAGAGCGTCGGCAATGACTTCGCGTTCACGCTGACGATCCTCGACAGGCTTGCCGCTGTCCCACTTGCTTAGCGCGACCTTGTCAGCAATCACCAGTCGCTCTTGAATGGTGCTGAGCAGCGGGGCGAGGGCTGCGGGTGCCGGGGTTGGAGCTGGAGCATGAGTGGCAGTGGTGGCAGCGCAGGCGGTGTTGGCGAGCAGGGCGGTGAACAGTGTAAGGCTCAAGCGTAGGTACATGGGACGTCTCTTCTTCATTCCGTGGAAGGGCATGATGTCTATAACAGTAGGCCCGATAATAAGCGTTCGCCCACAAAAAAGGCCTCCCGAAGGAGGCCTTTTCACATTACGCCGCTTGCGCGAGCGTTACTGGATCAGCAGCTGTAGTACAGCTCGTATTCCAGTGGGTGTACGAAGGTGCGTACTTTGATTTCTTCTTCGCTTTTCAGGGCGATGTAAGCGTCGATGAAGTCGTCGCTGAAAACGCCGCCTTTGGTCAGGAACGCACGACCTTTGTCCAGCTCTTCCAGGGCTTCTTTCAGGCTGCCGCAAACTTGTGGGATCTCTTTCGCCTCTTCAGGCGGCAGGTCGTACAGGTTTTTGTCAGCTGCATCGCCTGGGTGGATCTTGTTCTGGATGCCGTCCAGGCCAGCCATCAACAGTGCAGCGAAGCCCAGGTACGGGTTGGCTGCCGGATCCGGGAAGCGTGCTTCGATACGGCGAGCGCGAGGGCTCGACACGTAAGGAATACGGATCGAAGCGGAACGGTTGCGAGCCGAGTAGGCCAGCATTACCGGAGCTTCGAAACCTGGGACCAGACGCTTGTAGGAGTTGGTCGACGGGTTGGTGAAGCCGTTCAGGGCCTTACCGTGCTTGATGATGCCGCCGATGAAGTACAGGGCGGTGTCAGACAGGCCGGCATAACCTTCGCCAGCGAAGGTGTTCTTGCCATCTTTGGCGATGGACAGGTGAACGTGCATACCCGAACCGTTGTCGCCGTACAGCGGCTTAGGCATGAAGGTCGCGGTGCGGCCGTATGCATCGGCAACGTTGTGTACGCAGTACTTCAGGGTCTGAACTTCGTCAGCCTTGGCGACCAGGGTGTTGAACTTCACACCGATTTCGTTCTGGCCGGCAGTTGCCACTTCGTGGTGGTGAACTTCGATGACCAGGCCCATTTCTTCCATGGCGTTGCACATGGAGGTACGGATTTCGTGGTCGTGGTCGAACGGCGGAACCGGGAAGTAGCCGCCTTTGACGCCTGGACGGTGGCCTTTGTTGCCGCCTTCCACGTCCTGGTCGGACATCCACGAACCTTGTTCGGAGTAGATCTTGAACATCGAGCCGGAGATGTCGGACTTGAACTTCACTTCGTCGAAGATGAAGAACTCAGGCTCTGGACCGACGAAAACGGTGTCGCCGATACCGGTGGACTTCAGGTATTCCTCGGCGCGCTTGGCGATGGCACGTGGGTCACGGTCATAGCCTTGCATGGTCGAAGGCTCGATCACGTCGCAAACCAGGATCAGGGTCGGCTCTTCGGTGAACGGGTCCAGAACGGCAGTGGTGTMGTCCGGCATCAGGATCATGTCGGAAGCTTCGATGCCTTTCCAGCCAGCGATGGAGGAACCGTCGAACATTTTGCCTTCTTCGAAGAAAGCTTCATCCAGCGCATCGCGAGCCGGCATGGTCACGTGGTGCTGAGTGCCTTTTGTGTCCGTGAAGCGCAGATCAATCCATTTAACGTCATGATCTTTGATGAGTTGAACCGACTTCGACATAGTGTCCTCCGGGTGGCTTCGGGCGGGTAGTGGAGTGCCCTTAGAATGTGGGTGATGCCGGCGCGAATACTCTGCCTTGGCAACCTGCCTCACAAGGGAGCAAATTGCATGCCAGTGCCCCGACTTGGGTTTATTGCCCCAATATCACGCTTATAAAGGTGTAACGCGCTTTAAAACAGGAAATTTCGCCCCTTAATGTAGCGTTCAATTTCGCAAATGACCTGTTTTGGTGCATCAAAAACCTTATGCACATTAACTGGTTAAACCTTGAGCAATTTCCGCTATAATCCGCGCCCCCCTTTTTCGGCTGGCCCTGCGCGCGCTGTTTTCATGAAACTAATCGTAAAAGTCTTCCCCGAGATCACCATCAAGAGCCGCCCGGTACGGACGCGTTTCATCCGTCAATTGGCCAAGAACATCCGTGCTGTGCTCCGCGACCTGGACCCGGCTGTGGTGGTGAACGGCGTGTGGGACAACCTCGAGCTGGAAACGCACGTCAGTGACCCCAAGGCCTTGAAGGACATGACCGAGCGCCTGAGCTGCATGCCGGGCATCGCGCATTTCCTGCAGGTCGACGAGTACCCGCTGGGCGACTTCGACGACATCGTCGCCAAGTGCAAGCAGCACTATGGTGATTCGCTGGCCGGGAAGATCTTTTCGGTGCGCTGCAAGCGTGCCGGCAAGCACGAATTCAGCTCGATGGACGTCGAGAAATACGTCGGCAGCCAACTGCGTCGTCAGTGCGGCGCCGCCGGGATTTCGCTTAAACAGCCTGAAATCGAAGTTCGCATCGAAATTCGCGACAAACGGTTGTTTGTGATTCACAGCCAGCACAACAGCATCGGCGGCTACCCGCTCGGCGCGTTGGAACAAACCCTGGTGCTGATGTCCGGCGGTTTCGATTCCACCGTCGCGGCTTACCAGATTATGCGTCGCGGGCTGATGGCCCACTTCTGCTTCTTCAATCTCGGCGGACGTGCCCACGAATTGGGCGTAATGGAAGTCGCGCATTTCATCTGGAAGAAGTACGGCAGCTCCCAGCGCGTGTTATTTGTCAGTGTGCCGTTCGAGGAAGTGCTGGGAGAAATTCTCGGCAAAGTCGATAACAGTCATATGGGCGTAGTATTGAAGCGTATGATGTTGCGCGCTGCGTCCCGGATCGCTGATCGACTGGACATCGAGGCGCTGGTCACCGGTGAAGCGATTTCCCAGGTTTCCAGCCAGACGCTGCCGAACCTGTCCGTGATCGACTGCGTGACCGACAAGCTGGTGTTGCGTCCGCTGATCGCCAGTCACAAGCAGGACATCATCGACCTGGCCAACGAAATCGGCACCGCCGATTTCGCCAAGCACATGCCGGAGTATTGCGGGGTCATTTCGGTGAACCCCAAGACCCACGCCAAGCGTCCGCGCGTGGAGCATGAAGAGAAAGAATTCGATATGGCAGTGCTCGAGCGTGCGCTCGAGAACGCCAAGCTGGTGCCGATCGATCGCGTAATCGATGAATTGGGCCAGGACTTGCAGATTGAAGAAGTCAGCGAAGCGCTAGCCGGTCAGATCGTCATCGACATCCGTCACCCCGATGCCGCCGAAGACGACCCGCTGGAGCTTGCTGGCATCGAGGTACAAGCGATGCCGTTTTATGCTCTGAACGCTCGTTTCAAGGAACTGGACCCTACTCGCCAGTACCTGCTGTATTGCGACAAAGGCGTGATGAGTCGCCTGCATGCCCACCATTTGCTCAGTGAGGGACATGCCAATGTGCGCGTTTATCGACCGAGCTAAGAGCCCGGGGCTGTTTGCCTGTGGCCTGCGTCACCGGCCCCCCGACGCCGCCGTCAAGCTGTAACGGCAAGGCCTGACTCTACTGTAAATCGCTGCCAAGACTTGTCAGCACACCGAATCCTCTGATCGAGATACACAAGTGATCGAAAATCTACGCAACATCGCCATCATTGCTCACGTTGACCATGGTAAGACCACCCTGGTAGACAAGCTCTTGCGTCAATCCGGCACCCTGGAGCGCAACGAGCTCAACGACGAGCGCGTGATGGACTCCAACGACCAGGAGAAAGAGCGCGGTATTACCATTCTGGCGAAAAACACCGCCATCAACTGGAACGGCTACCACATCAACATCGTGGACACCCCGGGCCACGCCGACTTCGGCGGCGAAGTTGAACGCGTAATGTCGATGGTTGACTCCGTTCTGCTGCTGGTTGACGCTCAAGACGGCCCTATGCCGCAAACCCGTTTCGTGACCAAGAAGGCCTTCGAAGCCGGCCTGCGTCCGATCGTGTGCATCAACAAGGTTGACCGTCCAGGCGCGCGTCCGGACTGGGTTCTGGACCAGATCTTCGACCTGTTCGACAACCTGGGTGCCACCGAAGAACAGCTGGACTTCAAAGTCGTCTACGCCTCGGCCCTGAACGGTATTGCCGGTCTGGACCACACTGACATGGCTGAAGACATGACCCCGCTGTACCAGTCGATCGTCGACAACGTACCTGCGCCGAAAGTCGACCGTGACGGTCCGTTCCAGATGCAGATCTCCGCACTGGACTACAACAGCTTCCTGGGTGTTATCGGTGTTGGCCGTATCGCTCGTGGTCGCGTCAAGCCGAACACTCCGGTCGTGGCTATCAGTGCCGACGGCAAGAAGCGTAACGGTCGTATCCTGAAGCTGATGGGTCACCACGGTCTGCACCGTATCGACGTTGAAGAAGCTGCAGCAGGCGACATCGTGTGCATCAGCGGCATGGACTCGCTGTTCATCTCCGACACCCTGTGCCACCCGGACGCGGTCGAAGCGATGAAGCCGCTGACCGTCGACGAGCCAACCGTATCCATGACCTTTCAGGTCAACGACTCGCCTTTCTGCGGTAAAGAAGGCAAGTTCGTGACTTCCCGTAACATCAAGGAACGTCTGGACAAAGAGCTGCTGTACAACGTTGCACTGCGCGTTGAAGAAGGCGACTCGGCTGACAAGTTCAAGGTTTCCGGCCGTGGTGAGCTGCACCTCTCGGTACTGATCGAAACCATGCGTCGCGAAGGCTTCGAAATGGGCGTTGGTCGTCCTGAAGTGATCATCCGTCAGGTTGACGGCGTGAAGCAGGAACCGTTCGAAAACGTCACCATCGACACCCCTGAAGAATCCCAGGGCAAGGTCATGGAAGAGATGGGCCTGCGTAAAGGCGACCTGACCAACATGGTGCCGGATGGCAAAGGCCGTGTTCGTCTGGAATACAACATCCCTGCTCGCGGTCTGATCGGTTTCCGTAACCAGTTCCTGACCCTGACCAACGGTGCTGGCATCCTGACCTCGATCTTCGATCGCTACGACACCATGAAGTCCGGCGACATGTCCGGCCGTCAGAACGGTGTTCTGGTATCGGTAGAAACCGGCAAGGCGCTGACCTACTCCCTGGAAACCCTGCAGGCGCGTGGCAAGCTGTTCGTTGAACACGGTCAAGAGATCTACAACGGTCAGATCGTTGGTCTGAACAGCCGTGACAACGACATGGGCGTCAACCCAACCAAAGGCAAGAAGCTCGACAACATGCGTGCTTCGGGTAAAGACGAAACCATCGCCCTGGTTCCACCTGTTCGCTTCACCCTGGAACAGGCTCTGGAATTCATCCAGGACGATGAATTGTGCGAAGTGACTCCGAAGTCGATCCGCCTGCGTAAGAAAATCCTGGACGAAGGCGAGCGTACCCGCGCTGCCAAGAAAGCCAAGAACTGAGTTAACTCAGGCTGAATGAAAACGCCCCCGGTCGAAAGGCCGGGGGCGTTTTTTTTGTCTGGGGTTTGTGCGGTGTTTGTCCCGGCCTCATCGCGAGCAGGCTCGCTCCCACAGTGGGCTGTGGTGTTCACATAATATGTGTTCAGCACCGAACCTTGTGGGAGCGAGCCTGCTCGCGATGGGGCCCTGTCAGGCAGCGAAGATACGGATCAGAACTTATCGAGGGTTCGCGGATTGCTCTCGCGCACGACTTCTTTCGGCTTGTACGCGCAATACCCGGGCCGTGGGCCGATTTTCGGGTGGTTGCGGCAAGTATCCGGGCGCTTTTCATAAATAGTGCACAAACGGCTCTTACGATCCAGATACAGGCAATCGTTGTTGCTCATGCGCTGGAGCGTGAAGATCTCGGACTTCTGGTTGTAGCGCTCGACGATGCCTTCTTTCTGCAAACGCTTGGCGATGTTCTTGGGTGGATCGCCCAGTTCGAATTCGTCGACGATACCGATGCGGATCAGGTCTTTGATCTTGACCTCGACCGGCAGCGTGCAGCAGCTGGACACGCATGAGCCGCACATCGGGGCAGAGTACTTGGCCCAGGTATCGAGACGGTCGATCTCCGCGGCGGCGATCAGGTTCGGCTTCATCATGTGGAATTACCAGCGTGCATCAGGGCGCGCGATCATACCGGGACTGGTGATTTTTTGAACGACCATTTGCCGGTTTTTTTATGGCTACACTGAATTTTTCGAGGGATCGGCATGGCATCTGCATCTTTTCAACGTGTATCGGCAAGGGGATAGGCTCGATTCAGGCGATTGCAAAAAGCGCCGAACGAGTGCACTTATCTCATGTCAGACCGACTAGGCTCGTCTATTTCATGCTCGTCCGAGGTCCTATCGATGACTCAAGAACCACTAGTTCGCGAAGCTGAAGTGGCCGCATTTCGCGACGCCGTATTGACCAAACTTACCTATGCAGTGGGCAAGGATCCGGATCACGCCTTTGACCATGACTGGTTCGAAGCCATTGCCCTGGCGGCGCGCGATCACATGGTCGAGCACTGGATGGACCACACGCGGCAGATCTACCGCAAAGGCCAGAAGCGCGTTTACTACCTCTCGCTGGAATTCCTCATAGGCCGCCTGCTCTACGACAGCCTGAGCAACCTTGGCCTGCTCGATGTGGCCCGCGAAGCACTGACCGAGTTGGGCGTTGACCTTGAACGCATACGCCTGCTGGAGCCGGATGCTGCGCTCGGCAACGGTGGCCTCGGTCGACTGGCGGCGTGCTTCATGGAAAGCATGTCGACGCTCGGCATAGCCGGCCATGGCTACGGTATTCGTTATGAACACGGCTTGTTCCGCCAGGCGGTTGTCGATGGCTGGCAGCAGGAGCAAACCGAAAACTGGCTGGATTTCGGCAACCCCTGGGAATTTGAACGGCCAGAAGTGGCTTACCCGATCGGCTTTGGTGGCGGCGTTGAAACCGTGACCGATGAGAGCGGCAACTCCAAACAGGTCTGGTCGCCGGCGGAAACCGTTCGCGCAATTGCTTACGACACGCCAGTCGTCGGTTGGCGCGGCGCTAGCGTCAACACCTTGCGTCTCTGGCGTGCACGAGCCATGGAGGACTTGCACCTGGAGCGCTTCAACGCCGGCGACCACTTGGGGGCGGTGGCCGAAGTGGCCCGTGCGGAAAGCATCTCCCGCGTGCTCTATCCCGCTGACAGCACCGAGGCCGGTCAGGAGTTGCGGCTGCGTCAGGAGTACTTCTTCGTCGCCGCGTCCTTGCAGGACCTGCTGCGCCGTCACCGCAATATGCACACCTCGGTACTGACCCTGGGCGATCACGCGGCGATCCAGCTCAATGACACGCACCCCTCGATCGCCGTGGCCGAATTGATGCGGCAACTGGTCGATGTGTATGACGTGGCGTGGGACGCGGCCTGGCAGATCACGGTCGATACGCTTTCCTACACCAACCACACGCTGTTGCCGGAAGCGCTGGAAACCTGGCCAGTCGGTTTGATGGAGCGGATGCTGCCACGGCACATGCAGATCATCTATTTGATCAACGCCCAGCACATCGACTCGCTGCGGGCCAATGGCATTCATGACTTTGACGTATTGCGCGCGGTGTCGCTGATCGAGGAAGACAACGGTCGCCGGGTGCGCATGGGTAACCTGGCGTTTCTGGGTTCCCACAGTGTCAACGGCGTGTCCGCCCTGCACACTCAACTGATGCGTAGCACGGTGTTTTCCGAGCTGCACAAGCTGTATCCGGAGCGAATCAACAACAAGACCAACGGCATTACGTTCCGCCGCTGGCTCTATCAGGCCAACCCGGAGCTGACCTCGATGATGGTCGATGCACTGGGCCCGGATCTGCTGGATAACCCGGAGCGGAAACTGATCGGCCTGGAGCCGTTTGCCGAGAAAGCAGCGTTCCGCAACAAGTTCGCCGAGCAGCGCCTGCACAGTAAAAAGGCCTTGGCCTATCTGATTCATGAACGGCTGGGGATTGCGGTCAATCCGGCGGCAATGTTCGACGTGCAGGTCAAACGGATTCACGAGTACAAGCGCCAGTTGCTCAACCTGATGCACACCGTGGCGCTGTATCAGGCGATCCGCGCCGAGCCGGAAGTCGATTGGGTGCCGCGGGTGAAGATCTTTGCCGGCAAAGCTGCCGCGAGTTATCACCAGGCCAAGCTGATCATCAAACTGACCAACGACATCGCCCGGGTGGTCAACAACGACCCGACAGTGCGCGGTTTGCTGAAAGTGGTGTTCTTGCCCAACTACAACGTCAGCCTGGCGGAGAGCATCATTCCGGCGGCCGACCTGTCGGAGCAGATATCCACGGCTGGCTTTGAGGCTTCCGGTACCAGCAACATGAAGTTCGGCCTCAATGGCGCGCTGACCATCGGCACCCTGGACGGTGCCAACGTGGAAATGAGCGAGCGCATTGGCGTCGAGCACATGTTCATCTTCGGTCTGACGGCCCAGCAGGTTGAGGCGCGCAAGCAGAATCACGAGTTCTATGCCGCACCGGACATCGCCGCCTCCCATCGACTGGGAGATGTGCTGCAAGCGATTCGCGGCGGTGTGTTCTCACCGGATGAGCCGTCGCGTTACACCGGGTTGATCGATTCGTTGATCGAATATGACCGCTTCCTGGTCTGCGCCGACTTCGATTCCTACTGGAATGCCCAGGTGCGGGTTGAAGAGCGCTGGCACGACTCGAAGGAATGGTGGCGCTCGGCGGTGCTTAACAGTGCGCGCATGGGCTGGTTCTCGTCCGACCGAACCATTCGCGAGTACGCCACGGATATCTGGAAGGCGCTGGAGTAACTTTTAGCAATATTTGCGAGCAAGGCCCAGCGGTTGTGGGGGCGGATCGATATACTAGGCAGCAGTTTTGCAGGGCCGCAGTGTCAAAGGGCTCAGTCAGATTTGGACGCACAGGCAATCCAAGGTGGGAGCGAGCCTGCTCGCGATGGGGCCATTACATTCACATTGATGGTGAATGGAAGGTCGCTATCGCGAGCAGGCTCGCTCCCACAAGGTTTGTGCTGTTTCACACTAGACTGAACCAGACGCTGTTGGGCCCGGACTCGCCCGGCAATGGGCCGCTTAGGGATATCGACCATGCAATGGATGTTCATGCTGATAGGGATGGTGCTGGGCTGGGTGCTCGATGAGTCATTCAGCGATGCGCTGATTGGCGCGTTGATCGGCCTGGGTGCGGGGCAGGCGATTGTGCTCAGGCGCCTGAATTCACAAGCGGACGAACAGCGTCACCAACTGGAGCAGGCGCAGGTCGCCCTCGGCGCGGTCGAGCAACGGCTGGCGTTACTCGAAACCCGTGGCGTCCAGTCAGTTGCGGTCCCTGAGTCGACAACGGCCAGCGAGCCGACAATTTCTCCTGATATCGTCTTCGACCAAGCGCCCGAGCCTGGCCCGGCGCCGTTGTCTGCCGCGCAGGAACTGGTCTGGGAATTGCCGCCCGAATTCGAACCGGTACACGCGAGCATCACCCCTGAGCCTGCCGATCTCTGGGCCCCGCAACCCAGCGAACCACCACAACCGGCCGAACCCCGTGGTCCGAATCTGATCGAGCGCGGTATTACCGCCGCACGCAATTGGCTGTTCGGTGGCAACACCGTACTGCGGGTCGGCGTGGTGCTGCTGTTCTTCGGTTTGGCGTTTTTGCTGCGCTATGCCACCGAAGGCATGGTGGTGCCGATTGAGTTGCGTTACGCCGGGGTCGCTGCGGCCGCGTTGGCGTTGCTCGGGCTCGGTTGGTGGCTGCGACCGCGCAACACCAACTACGCGTTGATCCTGCAGGGCACCGGCATTGCCGTGCTGTACCTGACGGTGTTCGCCGCCATGCGCTTGCACCCGTTGCTCGACCCGTCGGCGGCGTTGGGCTTGCTGGTGGCGGTGACGATCTTCTCGGCGATTCTGGCGATCACCCAGGACTCGCTCGCGCTGGCCTGCGCGGCGGCGTTGGGCGGGTTTGCCGCGCCGATCCTGACCTCCACCGGCGCCGGCAACCATGTCGCGCTGTTCAGCTACTTCGCCTTGCTCAACACCGGCATCCTCGCAATCGCCTGGTTCAAGGCCTGGCGGCCGCTGAACCTGATCGGCTTTGCCGGCACCTTCGGCATCGGTTTCGCCTGGGGCGTGCGTTCCTATACGCCGGAACTGCTGTGGAGCACCGAGCCGTTCCTGATTCTGTTCTTCCTGATGTACCTGGCGATTGGCTTGTTGTTCGCTCGCCGCAAACTGCTCGAGATGACAGACGCGCCGGAGGATGACAGCCGTGAAGCGCTGCTGCGCTGGTCGGCCCGCAAGGGTGACTACGTCGACGGCACGATGCTCTTCGGTCCGCCACTGGTGGGCTTTGGCATGCAGTTCGCGCTGATTCATCATTATGAGTTCGCTGCCGCGTTCAGCGCGCTGGCGCTGGGCATCGTGTACATGGGCCTGGCGCGTTTTCTCAGCGGCGGTCGAGCCCTGCTGCTGGCAGAAACCTGCCTGGCGCTGGGGGTGATTTTCGCCAGCCTGGCGATTCCGCTGGGTCTGGATGCGCGTTGGACGGCGGCCGCCTGGGCAGTGGAGGGTGCGGGGATTTTCTGGCTGGGCCTGCGTCAGCATCGGCCGTTGGCGCGGGCCTTTGCCTTGCTGCTGCAACTGGGTTCGGCGCTGGCGTTCCTCAGCAAACTTAGCGTGGGCGACAGCAGCCTGCTCGATGGCTCACCGCTTGGTGCGCTGATGCTCGGCGTGGCGTTGCTGTTCAGTTTCTATCACTTGCGCAACGCTTCCCCTGAGCAAACCTCGGCCTGGGAACGCAAGGGCTTGCCGGTGTTGGCCTGTGCAGGACTGACGTTCCTTTATCTGTTGGCGCCGTTGTTCTTCTTCACCCACGGTACTGCGATCAGTTGGGCGCTGGCCGGTTTGGTGACGTTGTTCGTGGGCTTGCGCCTGCAATCGCGGACCTTCCTGTTTACGGCGTTTGGGGTGCAACTGCTGGGCGGTGTGTTGTTCCTGCTGCGGCTGCAAGGCGCCAGCGGTGAAGCAACGGCGGTGTTCAGCGCCGGCTTGAGCGGTTTGCTCACTGCATCGTTGATTGGCCTGGCGTTGATCGGCGGAATGCTGTTCGCCGCCCGCGACGACATGGTGCGCAGTGACGCACGGTTGCTGCGTGGGCTGTCGGTGGTGTTACTGGCCGGGTTGGTGCTGATCAATCTGGCGGTGCTGTTTGTGTTGCCGTGGCAAACGGCGAGCGCGGTGTGGGCCGCCAGCGGTCTGTTGATCATCTGGCTGAGCCTGTACTTGCAGCAGCGGATAAGTTTTGTCTTTGGCTTGTTGTTGCAGGTGATTGGCGGCGCGGCATTCCTCATCGCCGGTCCCGAACTGCTCGGGCCGCTCGCCAGCGAAGGTCTGCGGCCACTGGGCCACAGCGGTTTCTGGACGCCGATGGTGCTCGGGCTGGCGGCGATGGTTGGCGCCTGGCGCTTGCAGCTTGGCAATCATGCCAGCGCGTTCGATGCCTTGAGTTTGCGGCGCTTGTCCGAGTTGTTGCTGGTGTGGGGCGCCGCCTGGTGGGCGCTGGCGCTGATCAGCGAAGTGCTGCGTTTTGCACCGCTGAACCTGCAAGCCACGCTGTTGCTGGGCCTCGCAGCGCTGAGCGTCGCAGTGTGGACGTTGTTGTCCCGGCGACTGCAATGGCCGGCACTGGGCGTGCTCTGCACGTTGCTGACTCCAGCGGCGGCGCTGGTATTGGTCGCAGCCTGGCATTCGCGTTATCACCCGGCGGCGAATATTGGCTGGCTGGCGTGGGCGGCGGTGTTCGGAGTGCATTTCATCTCGTTGCGGCGCTTGGCGCCGATGCTTCCCGCGCGAGTATCGAGCGCGGCTCACGTGGTGGGTTGCTGGCTGTTGATCGGCGTGTTGGCGTTGGAGTTGCGTTACGGCCTGCTGGTGTTGTCCGAGCAATACAACGCCTGGCGCTGGCTGGGTTGGGCGATCTTGCCGAGCCTGTATCTGGTGCTGATGGCCGCACCGCGCGCCTGGCCGTGGCCGGTGTCGGCGTATGCCCGTGAGTACCGCGTGTACGCCGCACTGCCCCTGGCGCTGTTGATGCTCGGCTGGTTCTGGCTGGCGAACATTGCCAGCGACGGCACCGCCGAACCGTTGCCTTATCTGCCGTTGCTCAACCCGTTGGAAATCGGCCTGCTGTTTGCCTTGTTCGGCGTTTATGCCTGGTCGCGCAGTGCGGTCAGTTCATTGGCGATTCGTGTCGATTACGCCGAGCACGCCACGCAAGTGGTGGCCGGGGTTTCACTGTTCGCCTTCTTCACCGCGCTGGTGATGCGTAGCGCTCACCATTGGGGTGGCGTGCCGTATGAGCTGGATGCGTTGCTGGAGTCGATGCTGGTGCAGGCGGGCTTGTCTATCGTCTGGACCCTGATTGCCCTGAGCCTGATGATCGGCGGGCATTTGCGCCATCGTCGGGAAGTCTGGCTGGTCGGCGCGGCGTTGATTGCGCTGGTGGTCGCCAAACTGGTCTTTGTCGAATTGAGTAACCGCGGCGGGTTGGCGCGGATCGTGTCGTTTATCGGCGTGGGCGTGTTGCTGCTGGTAGTGGGCTATTTCGCGCCGCTGCCGCCCAAACGTGCCGAACCAACGCCAGGGCCTGAAAATCCGGCCAATGAATCTGAAGGAGTGTCGTCTTGAATCGGAAGTGGTCGCTGGGCACTGTTGGACTCTGTGTGGCGTTGTCGGCCACGGCTCAGGAAGCACCGGCAGACTTCACCACGCAGGTGCCGTTGAGCGTGAGCGGCGAAGGGCCGTGGTATCGCCTCGAATTGCCGCTGGCGGTGCAATTGAATGCGCGCCAGACCGATCTCAGCGACGTGCGCGTGTTCAACGCAGCCGGTGAAGTGCAGGCCTATTCGCTGGCGCGGGAACAGGCGCAGAGCCGCGAAAGTCTGGTGGTGAATGACGTCAAGTGGTTCCCGATTTACGACTCGGCCTCTGCCGGCGAGGCGGTGCCGAGCGTGCGCGTGCAGTCGAATGCCAGCGGCACGCTGGTGGAAGTCCAGCCATCGAGTCAGCTCAAGGCTGGTGAAGAAGTACTGCGCGGCTGGTTGCTGGACGCCAGTGCGATCAAGGCGCCGTTGCAGCAGTTGATCCTCGACTGGAGCAGCGAACGTGACGGCTTCCAGCGTTTCAGCATTGAGGCCAGTGACGATCTGCAGCATTGGCAACCGTGGGGCGAAGGCCAGGTGGCGCGGCTGTCGTTTGCCGACGAACGGGTCGAACAGCATGAAGTCGATTTGCCGGGGCAGAGCGCGCGTTATCTGCGCTTGCTGTGGAAAACCCCGCAGGCGGCGCCCGCGCTGACCTCGGCGCAACTGCAAAGTGCCAGTTCCAGCTACCTGCCGCAGCCGTTGGTCTGGTCCGAGCCGTTGGCCGGCAGCAGCACCAGGGCCGGCGAATACACCTGGCAATTGCCGATGGGCTTGAGCGTGGAGCGCTTGCAGATTGAGTTGAGCCAGGCCAACAGCCTGGCGCCGGTGACCCTGTCGGGGCGTCGCGAAAGCAGCTTGCCGTGGCAGCCCTTGAGCAGCGGTTTGCTCTATCGGCTGACGCAAAATGGTCAGGACGTGGTGCAGAACCAGTTGCAGCTGCCTGGCCATGTGGTGCAGCAGTTGAAACTGACCGTCGATGAGCGCGGCGGCGGCCTGGGCGCACAGGCTCCGACAGTGCGCTATGCCGTGCGCTCGACCCGGGTGGTGTTCCTCGCTCGCGGGGCGGGGCCGTACACACTGGCGCTGGGGAGTGCGACGGTTAAAACGGCGAGCTTGCCGCTGTCGACGCTGATTCCCGATTACAGTCCCAAGCGTCTGGCGACGTTGGGCCAGGCCAAGGTCGATGGTGCGGCGGTGATGACTTCGCCGGCTACGCCAGTGGCGCCGATTGTCCCGGGCGCAAACTGGAAGAAGATCGGCCTGTGGGCGGTGCTCTTGCTAGGGGTAGCGGGGTTGGCGGGGATGGCGTTCAGTTTGCTGCGCAAGCCACCCGTCAAATCCTGAAAGTGGGTGCTTCGCACCCCATCGCGAGCAGGCTCGCTCCCACAGGGTTTTCGCCGTCCTTGTGGGAGCGAGCCTGCTCGCGATAGCGGCCTGTGTGCCGGCAAAAAACCGCAATTTGCCGCTACTCCTCACGCCACAACCCTCCCGATTCCGACTACGCTCAACCCCGCGCATGAACTCTATTCAGTGAATCTCGTCTGATAAGAGGAATTGCGCACCGACTCGCGTTAAACTGCGCGGGTTTTTAGCCCCTATTCCTCCGGAGCCTTCCATGTCCCGCGTTACCTTGAGTCGCTATTTGATTGAGCAGACCCGTAGCAACAACACTCCTGCCGATCTGCGCTTTCTGATCGAAGTAGTGGCGCGTGCTTGCAAGGAAATCAGCCACGCCGTTTCCAAAGGCGCCCTGGGCGGCGTTCTGGGCAGCATGGGCACTGAGAACGTGCAAGGCGAAGTCCAGAAGAAACTCGACGTGATCTCCAACGAGATCCTGCTCGAAGCCAACGAATGGGGCGGTCACCTGGCCGGCATGGCGTCCGAAGAAATGGACAATGCCTACCAGATCCCGGGCAAATACCCGAAAGGCGCGTACCTGCTGGTATTCGACCCACTGGACGGTTCGTCGAACATCGATATCAACGCGCCGGTCGGTACGATCTTCTCGGTGCTGCGTTGCCCGAACGAATACCTGAGCCAGAACGAACCCTTGAATGAAAAGGCGTTCCTGCAGCCAGGCACCCAACAGGTCGCCGCCGGTTATGCCATCTACGGTCCGCAAACCATGCTGGTGCTGACCCTGKGTGATGGCGTGAAAGGCTTTACCCTGGACCGTGAAATGGGCAGCTTCGTGCTGACTCACGAAGACATCAAGATCCCGACCTCCACTCAGGAATTCGCGATCAACATGTCCAACCAGCGTCACTGGGAAGCGCCGGTACAGCGCTACGTCGGCGAATTGCTGGCTGGCGAAGAAGGCCCGCTGAAAAAGAACTACAACATGCGCTGGGTCGCCGCGATGGTGGCCGACGTGCACCGCATCCTGAACCGTGGTGGCCTGTTCATGTACCCACGTGACAGCCGCGAGCCCTCCAAGCCGGGCAAACTGCGTTTGATGTACGAAGCCAACCCGATGTCGTTCCTGGTTGAACAGGCCGGCGGCGCGTCCACTGACGGTCACCAGCGCATTCTCGACATCAAGCCTGAAGGCCTGCACCAGCGTGTAGCGGTGTTCCTGGGCTCGAAAGAAGAAGTCGAACGCGCCACGGCTTACCACAAGGAATAAACCATGACTGCGCCCTGGCAGCCGTTGCTCGAATGGTGGTTCGGTTCAGCCGACGATCCGAACGAAGTGGCGGCACAGAAGCGCACGTTATGGTTCGGTAAGCGTGACAGCCAGGACCTCGAAGCGCGCACGCGTTTCGGGGATCTGGTGGAACAGGCACTGGTCGGCGGATTGACCGAGTGGACGCAATGTCCCGAAGGTTGGCTGGCCCTGGTGTTGTTACTCGATCAGTTACCGCGAATGATCTTTCGCGAAACCCCCAAATCCTTTGCAGGCGACCTGAGAGCCCAGGCTCTGGTGGCGCAAGGCATTGCCGCGGATTTCGATCGGCAACTGCTGCCTATCCAGCGGGTGTTCATCTACCTGGTGTTCGAGCATTGCGAACACCTGGCGGTGCAAAACGAAGCCGTCTCACGTTTTGCCGACTTGCTGGCTGAGCAACCCGAGGCGGATCGCGCGGTGTTTGCCGATAACCTCGATTACGCCGAACGGCATCAGAAGATCATCGCAAGGTTTGGACGCTTTCCTCATCGCAATGCGGTGTTGGGAAGGGAGTCTACGGCTGAAGAGTTGGAGTTTCTTGCAGGGCCTGGGTCTCGGTTCTAGCTATTCGTTGTTGCTGATACCGCCATCGCGAGCAGGCTCGCTCCCACAGGGATTTCGCCGTCCTTGTGGGAGCGAGCCTGCTCGCGATGGGGCCTTCAAGGGCGCATCAGATCCTGAAGCTCCCCACCAACTGCTTCAATCGCGCCGCTTGCTGCTCAAGATCAGCACAGGCGCGCAAGGTCGATTGCAGGTTTTCCACACCTTCCTGGTTCAGCGTGTTGATCTCGGTAATGTCGACGTTGATCGATTCGACCACGGCGGTTTGTTCCTCGGTGGCGGTGGCCACCGACTGGTTCATGCCGTCGATTTCGCCGATGCGCTGGGTCACGCTGCCCAGGCGTTCACCGGCCTGGTTGGCGATGCCGACGCTGCTTTCGCTCTGGCGCTGACTGTCGGTCATGATGGCGACCGCCTCACGGGCGCCGACTTGCAGCTCTTCAATCATCTTCTGCACTTGCTGCGCCGAGTCCTGGGTGCGGTGCGCGAGGTTGCGTACTTCGTCGGCAACGACTGCGAATCCACGTCCGGCCTCACCCGCGCGAGCGGCTTCGATCGCGGCGTTGAGGGCCAGCAGGTTGGTCTGCTGCGAGATGCTGGTGATGACTTCGAGAATCTGCCCGATGTTCACCGTGTTGCTGTTCAGCGTTTCAATGTTGCCGCACGAGTCGCTGATTTTGGCCGACAGCTGCTGCATCGCCGCGATGGTTTTATCCACCACTTGCTGGCCTTCTTCAGCCAGGCTGCGGGCGTCGCTGGAATGTTGCGAGGCGAGGGCGGCGTTCTGGGCGATTTCCTGGGCGGCGGCGCCAAGCTGGTTGATCGCCGCGGCCACGCTGCTGGTGCGCGAGGCTTGCTGGTCGGAATTGAACATCGACGAGTTGGAGGCGCTGACCACTCGCAGGGCGACTTCGTTGACTTGGCCGGTGGCCGACGACACTTCGCGGATCGAGGTGTGAATACGCTCGACGAAGCGGTTGAACGAAGTGCCTAGCGCCCCGAATTCGTCCTGGCCATGAATGGTCAGGCGTTTGGTCAGGTCGCCTTCGCCTTCGGCGATGTCATGCATGGCGCGACCCATGGTCAGCAACGGCTGCATCAGGACGCGGATCAGCATGCCGAGCAGCGCGATGATGATGACCACGGCAATCACCATGGCGATGATCGCCGAGGTGCGGAATTCGCTGAGCATCGAGTATGCAGTGTCTTGATCGAGCACCAGTGCCACGTACCAATCGGCCGACGGTACGCCGTTGACGTGGGTGAACGAGATGAACTGGGTCTTGCCGTCTACCTCGACTTCCTTCATGCCGGGGCTGACCTTCGGCGCGCCGGCCGGGTAGGCCTCGGTGAGGCTTTTGAGCACCAGTTTGCTGTCCGGGTGAATCAGGATCTTGCCGTCGCTGCTGACGATGAATGCGTGGCCGTGGCCGCCGAAGTTCAGCGAGTTGATGATCGCGCTGACGCTGCTCAGGTCGATGTCTGCACCGGCGACGCCGATCATCTGGTTTTGATGTTGCACCGGGGTAGCGACGGTGATCACCAGCTTGCCCGAAGAGGCGGCGATGTACGGTTCGGTAACGATGGTTTGCTGTGCACTGTTGGCGGCTTTGTACCAGCCGCGGGCGCGTGGGTCGTAGTCTGCCGCGCGATTGCCGGCCGGCACCGAGAACATCACGCCATCGGCACCGCCGAAATAGCTCAACTGAAAGTTGCTGCTGTAGGCCGGCAGGCCGACCGCGCGTTTCAGGCTGTCCAGCGCCGGGCCGTCGACGGCCACTTGCTGGGCCAGCGATTGCAGCAACTGGATGCGGCTTTCCAGCCAGGTCTGGATGTTGCTGGTGGTCAGGCTGCCGAGTTCCTGCATCGAGGACTCGGTGCTGTTGCGCAGGGTTTGGCGCTGACGGTAGTCGTTGAACAGAATGAAACAGGCGAACGCTACCGCCACCACAAGGGCAGCAGCGAGCAGGATCTTGTGGCTGAACTTCATGTTTCTGGTCATTAAAGGCGCTACCGCGGGAGGACTGATCAACGAGGAGCGTCAAATTGCCTCAGGGCAGGCTTGGCGCTGCTTCTATGTCGACAGGGGAGCGCCAAAGATTAGGCGGGTTTGACGAAAACCGACGAAATACCGATCAGCGCAAAAAAATGCCTGATTTTGGTGCGAAATGTCGATTTTACCCTTCAAGAAATACCCGGTACGGGTGGGAACCAGAAGGGGGTTTTCTCTTCTAAGCTTCTGGTTGGCAGCCATGCCTTCCCTTTTTACCAGGAGTTACACCATGTCGCTGCGATCTATCGCCTTGTTGTCTTTTTGCGTGCTGTTGGCTGCGTGCAGCAAGATCAACCAGGAAAACTATTCGAAACTGTCGACGGGCATGCCCAAGGCCGAGGTCGAAGCGTTGTTGGGTAAACCTGCCGATTGTTCAGGCGCGTTGGGCATGTCCAGCTGTACCTGGGGCGACAAGAACAGCTTTATCAGCGTGCAGTACGCCGGTGACAAAGTGCTGATGTTTTCCGGGCAAGGCCTGAAGTAAACCGGGGCAAACGCCCACGGGAGAAAAATAATGATGCGGTTAGTAATAGTTCTTTTGGCCGGTCTGTTGTTGGCCGGCTGCGCCACTTCTGGCGATGATTCGCTGGCGCCGAAAACGGTCAATAGCGTCAACCTCAAGCGTTACCAGGGTAAATGGTACGAGTTGGCTCGCATGCCGATGTACTTCCAGCGTAACTGCGCGCAATCCGAAGCCCATTACACCCTCAAGAACGACGGCGACATGGAAGTGTTGAACCGTTGCCTGACCCCCGAGTGGAAATGGGAAGAGGCCAAGGGCACGGCAACGCCGCAGATTCCCGGCAAGAACGACAAGCTGTGGGTGAACTTCGATAACTGGTTTACCCGGTTGTTGCCAGGCATGAGCAAGGGCAATTACTGGGTGCTGTATGTCAGCGACGATTACCAGACCGCGATTGTCGGTAGCCCCAATCGACGCAACCTGTGGTTGCTGTCACGCAAGCCGGAAGTCAACGCCGATACCCGCGAGGAACTGCTGAGCAGAGCGCGTCAGCAGGGGTACGACACCACACGCCTGATCTGGCGGGTGTCGGATACCAAGATGGCCCAGACCTCGAAGTAACAGCCACCGCACAACCCATGTGGGAGCGAGCCTGCTCGCGATAGCGATCGATCAGTAAACACAATTGCTGAATGTGTTGCCGTCATCGCGAGCAGGCTCGCTCCCACAGTTTTATGTGTCAGCCCAACAGGTCGCGCAGCACTTGGGTGAACGCGCGGTTACTGTCTTCTTCGCCAGCATGATGCCCGTCGCGTACTACCCACTTGCCGTTCACCAGCACGTCACGCACCTGGCGGTCGCCACCGGCAAACAACCAACGGTTCAGAATCCCGTCGCCACTGGCGGTTGCCAGGTAAGGGTCGTTGCCGTCGAGCACCAGCCAGTCGGCGCGTTTGCCGACTTCCAATGCGCCAATCGGCTGGCCCAGCGCCTGTGCGCCACCGTCGAGTGCGGCGTCGTACAGGGTACGCCCGACCATTGGCTGATCGGCGCCATACAAGCGGTTACGTCGCTGATCGCGCAGGCGCTGGCCATATTCCAGCCAGCGCAGTTCTTCCACCACGCTCAGCGACACATGGCTGTCCGAGCCAATGCCCATGCGCCCGCCTTGGGCGAGGAAGTCCACGGCCGGGAATATTCCATCACCCAGGTTGGCCTCGGTGGTCAGGCACAAACCGGCGATGGCGCGACTCTTGGCCATCAGGCTGACTTCTTCCGGGTTGGCGTGGGTCGCGTGGACCAGGCACCAGCGCTGATCGACGTCGGTATTTTCATACAGCCATTGCAGCGGACGGCGACCGCTCCAGGTCAGGCAGTCGTCGACTTCCTTTTGCTGCTCGGCGATGTGGATATGCACCGGGCAGTGTTTGTCGCTGGCTGCCAGCACTTCGCTGATTTGCTGCGGGGTGACCGCACGCAGCGAGTGGAAGCACAGGCCCAGTTGTTGCGCCGGTTGCCGTGCCAGCAGTGGCTGCAAGCGGGCTTGTAGCTTCAGGTAGTTTTCAGTGCTGTTGATGAAGCGTCGCTGACCTTCATTGGGTGCCAGGCCACCGAAACCAGAGTGGCTGTAGAGTACGGGCAGCAAGGTCAGGCCGATGCCGGAGGCGCTGGCCGCCTGGCTGATTTGCAACGACAGTTCGGCCGGGTCCGCGTAGGGATGGCCGTTTTGGTCGTGGTGCACGTAATGGAATTCGGCGACCGAGGTGTAACCGGCCTTGAGCATTTCGATGTAGAGCTGACGGGCGATGATCCCGAGTTGTTCCGGACTGATTTTTCCGACGAGGCGATACATCAAATCGCGCCAGGTCCAGAAACTGTCGTTCGGATTACCCGCCACTTCGGCCAGTCCGGCCATCGCCCGCTGGAAGGCGTGGGAGTGCAGATTCGGCATGCCCGGCAGCAGCGGACCGCTCAGCCGTTCGGCGCCTTCAGCGCTGGCATCGGCCTGGATGTGGGTCAGCAGGCCATCGGCACTGACCTCAAGACGTACATTGTTGGCCCATCCACTAGGCAAAAGCGCGCGTTCGGCAAAGAAGGCGGACATGGTTCAGTACCCCATCGTGTGTTATTTGTATATACATATACAGACGTTTGCCTGCTCGGTAAACTCCGGCAAGCTAGTGACTTTCATCAACGAACAAGGATTTCCTGTGCCGACTCCGCCTGTAGTTTCACCGCTGAGTGCCAATCTGGGCGACAGTCCGGCGCCCTTGTACGCTCGCGTCAAACAGATGATCACCCAGCAAATCGACAGTGGAAACTGGCCGCCGCATTACCGCGTGCCGTCGGAAAGCGAGCTGGTCAGTCAGTTGGGTTTCAGCCGCATGACCATCAATCGCGCCTTGCGCGAGATGACGGCTGACGGTCTGTTGGTGCGCATGCAAGGCGTCGGCACCTTTGTCGCCGAACCCAAGAGCCAGTCCGCGTTGTTCGAAGTGCATAACATTGCCGACGAAATCGCCTCCCGTGGCCATCGCCACACGTGCAAGGTGATTACTCTGGAAGAAGAGGCCGCCGGTTCCGAGCGCGCCCTGGCACTGGACATGCGTGAAGGCCAAAAGGTCTTCCACTCGCTGATTGTGCATTTCGAGAACGATATTCCCGTGCAAATCGAGGACCGTTTCGTCAACGCCCTGGTCGCGCCGGAATACCTCAAGCAAGACTTCACCCTGCAAACGCCTTACGCCTATCTGAATCAGGTCGCACCTTTGACCGAAGGCGAGCACGTGGTCGAAGCGATTCTTGCCGAGCCCTCCGAATGCAAATTGCTGCAGATCGAAAAAGGCGAGCCGTGCCTGCTGATCCGCCGTCGGACCTGGTCCGGGCGCCAGCCCGTGACGGCCGCTCGTCTGATCCACCCCGGTTCCCGCCATCGTCTGGAAGGGCGGTTTCACAAATAGAGCCACAAATAATAAGAGGCATGAATGAGCCAGTTGAACGTTTTGCGCGCGGCGAATTATCCGCGCATGCCCTGGAAAAACGGCGGCGGCAGCACCGAAGAAATCACCCGCGATGCAGGCACCGGCCTGGATGGCTTTGGCTGGCGCCTGTCGATTGCCGATATCGGTGAGTCGGGCGGGTTCTCGACCTTTGCAGGCTACGAGCGGGTCATCACCGTGCTGCAGGGCGAAGGCATGACCTTGACGGTCGACGGCCAGAACACGCGGTCCCTGTTACCGCTGGACCCGTTTGCGTTCAGTGGCGAAAGCCATGTTTCCTGCACCCTGCTTGGCGGTGCGATTCGCGACTTCAACCTGATTTATGCGCCGAATCGTTACCAGGCGCGGTTGCAGTGGCTGGCGGGCGAGCAACGGTTTTTCAGTTCTGCCGGAACGTTGCTGGTATTCAGCGTGACTGATGCGCTTGAAGTGCGAATCAATGGTGGTGCGGCCCAGGCACTGGGTCGTCATGATTGTCTGCAACTGAACGGTAACACCGGGCTGCTGGATGTTTCCGTCAGCGGTCAGTGCTGCGTGATTGAGCTGACAGCGCTCTGATTCAACTGTCTTGAAAAGATCGCAGCCTGCGGCAGCTCCTACTCAGGGATAACCTGTTCCGTAGGAGCTGCCGCAGGCTGCGATCTTTTGCTTTCCGTCCCCCGAAATCCGTTTCCCTGTGCGCACCAATCTGTTACCGAACGCCCCAGCGTGGCGCAAAACCGCGCTCAGGTAACAATTGTCACTTCTCGAAAAAATCCTTCCAAAAAAATATCGATCCCCGCCAAACCCTTGTCCCAAGGGCTTTTCAGCCAGATTCAGCACTTTGTTGAAGCGCCATCCAGAAAGTTGGCCGCTTGATTGCATATGCTTGTATGTACAAGTAAAGACGTATGTGTATGAGTCACGAAGACTCGACCATCGTCCACTGATTCGCCGGTGTGCACCATCTGCACATTGGCTTGCTCGCCCACTGCCTGGGCTGGTTTGGATTGATTGCTGAGGAGTTTTTTTCGTGACTGACAATACCCAGAAACCGACCCCCGTCACTTTTACTAAGCACCGGGACGTTGAAATCCGTGCCCCGCGTGGCAACAAGCTGACCGCCAAAAGCTGGCTGACCGAAGCGCCGCTGCGCATGTTGATGAACAACCTCGACCCGGAAGTTGCCGAGAACCCTAAAGAACTGGTGGTTTACGGCGGTATCGGTCGCGCGGCGCGTAACTGGGAATGCTACGACAAGATCGTCGAGAGCCTGACCAACCTGAATGACGACGAGACCCTGCTGGTGCAATCCGGCAAGCCGGTCGGCGTCTTCAAGACTCACAGCAACGCCCCACGCGTACTGATCGCCAACTCCAACCTGGTACCACACTGGGCGAGCTGGGAGCACTTCAACGAACTCGACGCCAAAGGCCTGGCCATGTACGGCCAGATGACTGCCGGCAGCTGGATCTATATCGGCAGCCAGGGCATCGTTCAGGGCACCTACGAAACTTTCGTTGAAGCCGGTCGCCAGCACTACAACGACAACCTCACCGGTCGCTGGGTCCTGACTGCAGGTCTGGGCGGCATGGGTGGTGCTCAACCACTGGCCGCTACCCTGGCCGGCGCGTGCTCGCTGAACATCGAATGCCAACAAGTGAGCATCGATTTCCGTCTGAAAAGCCGTTATGTCGACGAGCAGGCCAAAGACCTCGACGACGCGCTGGCGCGCATCGCCAAATACACCAAAGAAGGCAAAGCGATTTCCATCGCCCTGCTGGGTAACGCGGCAGAAATCCTGCCGGAATTGGTCCGTCGCGGCGTGCGTCCGGACATGGTCACCGACCAGACCAGCGCCCACGATCCGCTCAACGGTTACCTGCCAGCCGGTTGGACCTGGGAAGAGTACCGCGCTCGCGCCAAGACCGAGCCGGCTGCTGTGATCAAAGCCGCCAAGCAATCGATGGCCGTGCACGTCAAAGCGATGCTCGACTTCCAGAAGCAAGGCATCCCGACGTTCGACTACGGCAACAACATCCGTCAGATGGCGCAAGAAGAAGGCGTCGAGAACGCATTCGACTTCCCGGGCTTCGTGCCGGCCTACATCCGTCCGCTGTTCTGTCGTGGTATCGGTCCGTTCCGTTGGGCTGCACTCTCGGGTAACGCTGAAGACATCTACAAAACCGACGCCAAGGTCAAGGAGCTGATCCCGGACGACGCCCACCTGCACAACTGGCTGGACATGGCGCGCGAGCGCATCAGCTTCCAGGGTCTGCCGGCGCGTATCTGCTGGGTGGGTCTGGGTCTGCGCGCCAAGCTGGGCCTGGCGTTCAACGAAATGGTCCGCAGTGGCGAGCTGTCGGCACCGATCGTGATCGGCCGCGACCACCTGGACTCCGGTTCGGTGGCGAGCCCTAACCGCGAAACCGAATCCATGCAGGATGGCTCCGACGCCGTGTCCGACTGGCCACTGCTCAACGCTCTGCTGAACACCGCGAGCGGCGCGACCTGGGTTTCCCTGCACCACGGCGGCGGCGTCGGCATGGGCTTCTCCCAACACTCGGGCATGGTGATTGTTTGCGACGGTACTGACGAAGCGGCCGAGCGTATCGCTCGCGTTCTGCACAACGACCCGGCCACCGGTGTTATGCGTCACGCCGATGCCGGTTACCAGATCGCTATCGACTGTGCCAAGGAGCAGGGCCTGAACCTGCCGATGATCACCGGTAAATAACGCAATACCTGTAGGCGCAGGAGCTTTTGGTGGGAGCGAGCCTGCTCGCGATGAGGCCAGCACATTCAACATCTTTGTTGACTGACAAACCGCTATCGCGAGCAGGCTCGCTCCCACAAAAGCCAACACACCAACACCTGGTATACCCATAACAATCCACAGAGGTTGACCCATGGCTAATGATGATCGTGCACGCAGTAAACCGTTGATCGAGAAGCGGTCGATCGACTACATCCCGGAAGCGGAAAGACACGGTCGTCTATTGAGTCAGTTCACCCTGTGGTTGGGTGCCAACCTGCAAATCACCGCGATTGTGACGGGTGCTTTGGCGGTGGTACTGGGCGGGGATGTGTTCTGGTCGTTGATCGGTTTGCTGATCGGCCAATTGCTCGGCGGTGGCGTCATGGCGCTGCACGCCGCGCAAGGTCCGCAACTCGGTTTGCCGCAAATGATCTCCAGCCGTGTGCAGTTTGGCGTGTATGGGGCGGTGATTCCGCTGGTGCTGGTGTGCCTGATGTACATCGGCTTCTCGGCCAGCGGATCCTTGCTGGCAGGGCAGGCGGTCGCGCAGTTGCTGCACGTCGAAGACTGGGTCGGTATCACGCTGTTCGCCGGCTCGATCATGGTCTTCACCATCTTCGGCTATCGGGTGATCCACGGCATCGGCCGGGTCGCCAGTGTGCTGGGCGTGGTGGCGTTCATCTACCTGTTCTACAAACTTTTGGCCGGTAACGACATCGGCGCATTGCTGGGCAACAAGCACTTCTCGGTGGCGAGTTTCCTGTTGGCGGTGTCGCTGTCGGCGTCCTGGCAGATCGCGTTCGGCCCTTATGTGGCGGACTACTCGCGTTACCTGCCGCGCAGCACCTCGGCGTCGAAAACCTTCTGGGCCGTTGGCCTGGGTTCGGTGATCGGTGCACAGGCGTCGATGGTCTTCGGCGTCTTCGCCGCAGCCCTGGCCGGTTCGCAGTTCGCTCACCACGAGGTGTCGTTCATCGTCAGCCTGGGCGGTACCGGGGTTGTCGCGGCACTGCTGTACTTCGCCGTGGCTTTCGGCAAAGTCACTGTGACCACCTTGAACGCCTACGGCAGCTTCATGTCGATCGCGACGATCATCAGTGGCTTCCGTGGCAGCCGCCACATTGGAAGCGGTGTGCGTCTGCTGTACATCTTCATCATGGTGTCGCTTGCCGCGGCTCTGGCATTGCTTGGCAAGGACTCGTTCCTCAAGGAATTCTCTGCGTTCATCCTGTTCCTGCTGGCGTTCTTCACGCCATGGAGCGCGATCAACCTGGTGGACTTCTACTGCATCACCAAAGAACGCTATGACATTCCGGCACTGTCCAACCCCGAGGGTCGCTACGGTCGCTGGAACATCATGGGCATCAGCATTTACGTGTTCGGCGTGTTGATTCAAATGCCGTTCATTTCCACCCACTTCTACACTGGCCCTCTGGTCGCAAGCCTCGGTGATACCGACATCTCGTGGATCATTGGCCTGGTGGTCCCGGCAGCGATGTACTACTTCGCTGCCAAGAAGTGGCATAGCGCAGTACCCGATCGCCTGATACTGCCGGTTGAGCAGGGCGACGCGGTAAAAGTGAAAACAAGTGGGGCGGATAGCGTTGCAGCAATCTGACTGGACGAAACTGGCGAAGATCTTCGTGAAGGCACATCCTGAGATCTGGCAGTTGCGGGTCACTACCGACACTGCCAGGAAAATCAACGCGGAACTGTAGGCAGATACCTCCCGGCTAACCGAGAGGCTGGCCGGGACGTTCGCTACATCCACTTGATTGAGAGTCTCTTATGTTTCCCGAAAGCTTCACCTTTTCCATCGCCGACCGGGTCAACGTCTGGGTTGATTCGCTGGTCGTCAATTACGGGGATGTGTTCCGCCACATCTCCGACACCTTGCTCTGGGCCATCGTCAACCTCGAAGGCCTGCTGCGTGCGGCGCCGTGGTGGTTGATGCTGGTGATTGTTGCCGGCATTGCCTGGCACGCGACCCGCAAGCTGGTGACGACGGCGGTGATCGTTGGTTTGCTGTTCCTGGTGGGCGCTGTCGGCCTCTGGGACAAGCTCATGCAAACGTTGGCACTGATGCTGGTGGCGACGGTTATTTCGGTGCTGATCGGCATTCCGTTGGGCATTTTGTCGGCGCGCAGCAATCGCCTGCGTTCAGTGTTGATGCCGCTGCTCGACATCATGCAGACCATGCCCAGCTTCGTGTACCTGATCCCGGTGCTGATGCTGTTCGGTCTGGGCAAGGTCCCGGCGATTTTCGCCACGGTGATCTACGCTGTACCGCCGCTGATTCGCCTGACCGATCTGGGCATTCGCCAGGTCGATCGCGAAGTCATGGAGGCGATCAATGCCTTCGGCGCCAACCGTTGGCAGCAACTGTTTGGCGTGCAACTGCCGCTGGCGCTGCCGAGCATTATGGCCGGGATCAATCAGACCACCATGATGGCCCTGTCGATGGTGGTGATCGCCTCGATGATCGGTGCGCGTGGCCTGGGTGAAGACGTGCTGGTGGGGATCCAGACCCTTAATGTCGGACGCGGTCTTGAAGCCGGTCTGGCGATCGTGATTCTGGCGGTGGTCATTGACCGGATTACCCAAGCCTACGGTCGTCCGCGGCATGAGGTGAGCCAATGAACAGCGCCGCCAAGATCGAAGTCAAAAACGTTTTCAAGATTTTCGGTAACCGTTCGGCCGATGCGCTGAACATGATCCGACAGAACAAGAGCAAGGATCAGGTACTGGCCGAGACCGGCTGCGTGATTGGCGTGAATGATCTGTCACTGAGCATCGCTACCGGCGAGATATTCGTGATCATGGGCCTGTCGGGTTCCGGCAAGTCGACACTGGTGCGGCACATCAACCGCCTGATCGACCCGACCAGCGGCGTGATCCTGGTGGACGGCGTGGACATCCTGCAATACGACATGGAAGCCCTGCGCGAATTTCGTCGGCACAAGATCAGCATGGTGTTCCAGAGCTTCGGCCTGTTGCCCCACAAGAACGTACTGGACAACGTCGCCTACGGTTTGAAAGTGCGTGGTGAAAGCAAGCAAGTGTGCGCCGAGCGCGCGCAACACTGGATCAACACCGTGGGCCTTCAAGGCTACGAAAACAAATACCCGCATCAACTGTCTGGCGGTATGCGTCAGCGTGTGGGCCTGGCCCGCGCCTTGGCGGCGGACACTGACATCATCCTGATGGATGAAGCCTTCAGTGCCCTTGACCCGCTGATCCGCGCCGAGATGCAGGACCAGTTGCTCGAACTGCAACAGACGCTGCACAAGACCATCGTGTTCATCACCCACGACCTCGATGAGGCCGTGCGTATTGGCAACCGGATTGCGATTCTCAAGGATGGGCAGTTGATCCAGGTCGGCACGCCGAAAGAGATCCTTCACTCGCCGGCCGATGAATACGTCGACCGGTTTGTCCAGCGGCGTGCGGCGGTGGTTTAGGAGAGTTGCCATGTTCCAGACTGAATTGATTTTGAAAGACCCGATACTGCTGTAAACCGCGTGACCCAAGCTGTACTGATTTCTACAAAAGCCAGCGTGCCAAGGCGCCACCCCCTCAAGAAGCGGGCAGCGACGGACAACGGAATCATCCGGAGCGTCTGGTTAGTTAACTGCTCTTATATAAAGAGCATAAAAACTCTCAAAAGGAGAATAAATGTGACTGCTCTGAATCTTATCCCTGGCCAACTGAGTCTTGCCCAACTGCGCGCTGTTTATCAGCAACCGGTCAACGTCCGTCTCGACGACAGTGCCTCCGCCCAGATCGAAGCCAGTGTTGCCTGCGTGGAACAGATCCTCGTGGAAAACCGTACCGCGTACGGCATCAACACCGGTTTCGGCCTGCTGGCTTCGACCCGCATTGCCAGCGAAGACCTGGAAAACCTCCAGCGCTCGCTGGTGTTGTCCCACGCTGCCGGTGTTGGCGAGCCAATCAGCGACGCTCTGGTGCGTCTGATCATGGTGCTCAAGGTCAACAGCCTGAGCCGTGGTTTCTCCGGTATTCGCCGGGTGGTGATCGACGCGCTGATCGCCTTGATCAACGCTGAGGTTTACCCACACATTCCGTTGAAAGGTTCGGTCGGTGCTTCCGGTGACCTGGCGCCTCTGGCCCACATGTCGCTGGTACTGCTGGGCGAAGGCAAGGCCCGTTACAAAGGTGAATGGCTGCCAGCAACTGAAGCGCTGAAAGTCGCAGGCCTGCAACCGCTGACCCTGGCGGCCAAAGAAGGTCTGGCACTGCTTAACGGCACTCAGGTGTCCACCGCTTATGCACTGCGTGGCCTGTTCGAAGGCGAAGACCTGTTCGCTGGTGCCCTGGCCCTTGGCGGTCTGACCGTTGAAGCCGTGCTGGGCTCGCGCTCGCCATTCGACGCTCGCATTCATGCTGCCCGTGGTCAAAAAGGCCAGATCGATGCTGCTGCCGCTTACCGCGACCTGCTGGGCGAGCGCAGCCAGGTTTCCGATTCGCACGAGAACTGCGAAAAGGTTCAGGACCCGTACTCGCTGCGCTGTCAGCCGCAAGTCATGGGCGCCTGCCTGACTCAGTTCCGTCAGGCCGCTGAAGTGTTGGCGATCGAAGCCAACGCCGTGTCGGATAACCCGTTGGTCTTCGCAGCTGAAGGTGACGTGATCTCCGGCGGTAACTTCCACGCCGAACCGGTTGCCATGGCGGCCGACAACATGGCCCTGGCCATCGCTGAAATCGGTTCCCTGAGCGAGCGTCGCATCTCGCTGATGATGGACAAGCACATGTCGCAACTGCCACCGTTCCTGGTGGCCAACGGTGGCGTGAACTCCGGCTTCATGATCGCCCAGGTGACCGCGGCGGCTCTGGCCAGCGAAAACAAGGCACTGGCGCATCCGCATTCGGTAGACAGCCTGCCGACGTCCGCCAACCAGGAAGACCACGTTTCCATGGCACCTGCCGCTGGCAAGCGTCTGTGGGAAATGGCTGAAAACACTCGCGGTGTTCTGGCTGTCGAGTGGTTGGCAGCCTGCCAGGGCCTGGACCTGCGCGACGGTCTGAAGACTTCGTCGAAACTGGAAAAAGCTCGCAGCACCCTGCGCGCCAAAGTACCGTTCTACGAGAAGGACCGTTTCTTTGCACCGGACATCAACGCCGCGAGCGAACTGCTGGCTTCGCGTTGCTTGAATGAGCTGGTAATGGCGAAGTTGCTGCCTAGTCTGTAATGGTCTGAGGGGGGAGGGCCAAGATGTCTTCGCCCTCTAAATCCACCCCTCACCCCAGCCCTCTCCCCAAGGGGGAGAGGGGGAAGGGAGCCGATCCTCGTTGTGTTCGGAGCCTGAGTTCGACTCATAATCTCAGGTCGCAGTACCTCGAAAGCAACTCGCAGTCAGTCCCCTCGCCCCTCTGGGGGAGAGGGTTAGGGTGAGGGAGGATCTTGAGGCAAGTACAAATGCCGAATCTGTTCAAGGCCCTACATCCCTCATCAATCTTCTCCGACAAGAACAACTAAGGACGAGAAATGCAAAAGCCAGAGAACGGCTTGAAACGCGGGCTATCTGCCCGACATATTCGCTTCATGGCACTGGGGTCGGCGATCGGCACCGGGCTGTTTTACGGTTCTGCCTCGGCCATCCAGATGGCCGGTCCTGCGGTGCTGCTTGCGTACCTGATTGGTGGCGCAGCGGTGTTCATGGTCATGCGCGCCCTTGGCGAAATGGCTGTGCACAACCCGGTCGCAGGTTCTTTCGGTCAATACGCCAGCACTTACCTGGGACCGATGGCAGGCTTCATCCTGGGATGGACCTACGCCTTCGAAATGGTCATCGTCGGCATGGCCGACGTCACTGCGTTCGGTATTTACATGGGCTTCTGGTTCCCGGAAGTCTCTCGCTGGATTTGGGTACTGGGCGTCGTTTCCATCGTCGGCGGCTTGAACCTGTGCAACGTCAAAGTCTTCGGTGAAATGGAGTTCTGGCTGTCGCTGCTCAAGGTCGCCGCCATCGTTGCGATGATCCTCGGGGGCTTCGGCATCATGCTGTTCGGTATCAGCACGGCCCCTGGCCAGGTGACCGACATCAGCAATCTCTGGACCCAAGGCGGCTTCATGCCCAATGGCATGGGCGGTCTGATCGCTTCGTTCGCGGTGGTGATGTTTGCGTTTGGCGGTATTGAAATCATTGGCGTCACCGCCGGTGAGGCCAAAGACCCGCAGCACGTGTTGCCTCGTGCGATCAACGCCGTACCGTTGCGGATTCTGCTGTTCTACGTGCTGACGATGCTGGTGCTGATGTCGATCTTTCCTTGGCAGCAGATCGGTAGCCAGGGCAGCCCGTTTGTACAGATCTTCGATAAGCTGGGGATCAGCTCGGCGGCCACCATCCTTAATATTGTGGTGATTACGGCGGCGATTTCGGCGATCAACAGTGACATTTTCGGCGCTGGCCGCATGATGTTCGGTCTGGCCCAGCAAGGGCACGCACCGAAAGGCTTCGCCCGCCTGTCGCGAAATGGCGTGCCATGGATGACCGTGGTGGTGATGAGTGTCGCGCTGCTGCTGGGCGTGTTGCTGAACTACCTGATCCCGGAAAACGTCTTTCTGCTGATCGCTTCCATTGCGACCTTTGCTACCGTCTGGGTCTGGCTGATGATTCTGTTCACTCAGGTGGCGATGCGTCGCTCCATGACCGCCGAGCAAGTCGCGCAGCTGAAATTCCCGGTACCGTTCTGGCCCTATGCACCGATGGCGGCAATTGCCTTCATGCTGTTTGTCTTCGGCGTGCTGGGTTATTTCCCGGATACCCAAGCGGCACTGATCGTCGGCGTGGTCTGGATCGTGTTGCTGGTACTGGCCTATCTGATGTGGGTCAAACCGGCGGCAGGGCAGGCGGCCCTGGTCGCGCGTGATCCTTCTTTTTCTCATCGATAACTAACGGAGGCCTCGGATGAAAACTCTCTGGCAACACTGCCACGTTGCAAGCATGGCGCAGGGCACCTACTCGATCATCGAGGATGCCGCCATCGTGACGTCAGGTGCGCACATTGAGTGGATCGGCCCACGTAGCGAGCTGCCGTCCGGCGAATATCCCGAGGTCCATGACCTCGCGGGGGCCTGGGTCACCCCGGGCCTGATCGACTGCCACACCCACACGGTGTTCGGTGGCAACCGCAGCGGCGAGTTCGAGCAGCGTCTGCAAGGCGTGAGCTATGCGCAGATCGCAGCAGCCGGTGGCGGCATCGCCAGCACCGTGCGCGCCACGCGTGCGGCGACCGAGGACGAGCTGTTCGCCAGTGCGAAGAAGCGCCTGAAAAGCTTGCTGCGTGACGGCGTGACCAGCATCGAGATGAAGTCCGGTTATGGCCTCGACCTCGCCAGTGAGCGGAAAATCCTGCGGGTGATCCGTCGCCTCGGCGCCGAACTGCCGGTCAGTGTGCGCAGCACCTGCCTGGCCGCTCACGCCTTGCCGCCAGAGTACGCCGACCGTGCCGACGACTACATCGACCATATCTGCAGCGAAATGCTGCCGGCGCTGGCCGCCGAAGGCCTGGTCGATGCGGTGGATGCGTTCTGCGAATACCTGGCGTTTTCGCCTGCGCAGGTCGAGCGGGTGTTCGTCGCGGCGCAGCAACTCGGTTTGCCGGTGAAGCTGCATGCCGAGCAATTGTCGTCCTTGCACGGTTCCAGCCTGGCGGCACGTTATCACGCGTTGTCGGCCGACCATCTGGAGTTCATGACCGAAGAGGACGCCATCGCCATGGCGGCCTCCGGCACTGTTGCCGTGTTGCTGCCGGGAGCCTTCTACTTCCTGCGTGAAACCCAATTGCCGCCGATGGATGCTTTGCGCAAGCACGGCGTGAAAATCGCCATTGCCAGCGACCTCAATCCCGGCACCTCGCCGGCGCTGTCGGTTCGGTTGATGCTGAACATGGCCTGCACCTGTTTCCGCATGACTCCGGAAGAGGCGCTGGCCGGCGCGACTATTCACGCCGCCAAGGCACTGGGCATGGAACAAACCCATGGCTCGCTCGAAGTCGGCAAAGTCGCTGACTTCGTGGCCTGGCAGATCGATCGCCCAGCCGACCTGTCGTACTGGTTGGGCGGTGACCTGGAAAAACGCGTCGTGCGTCACGGCGTCGAAGTCGAGTTATAGGAGAACAGTTGTGGATAAGGTTCTGAACTTCAAACAAGGCCGGGTGCCGCTGCTGATCAGCATGCCTCACGCTGGCGTGCGTCTGACGCCTGCGGTTGAAGCCGGTTTGATTCCCGAGGCACAAAGCCTGCCGGACACTGACTGGCATATTCCCACGCTCTACGAATTTGCCGCCGAGCTGGGCGCCAGCACCCTGGCCGCCGAGTATTCGCGGTTCGTCATCGACCTTAACCGGCCGTCTGACGACAAGCCGTTGTACATCGGTGCGACGACTGGCCTGTACCCGGCGACATTGTTCGACGGCGTGCCGTTGTTCCGCGAAGGGCTGGAGCCGTCTGCACAGGAGCGTGCGACTTACCTGGAGAAAGTCTGGACGCCGTACCACAGCACCCTGCAGCAAGAACTCGCGCGGTTGAAAGCCGAGTTCGGTTATGCGCTGTTGTTCGATGCGCATTCGATCCGTTCGGTGATCCCGCACCTGTTCGACGGCAAGTTGCCGGACTTCAACCTCGGCACGTTCAACGGCGCCAGTTGCGATCCACAGCTGGCCAGCCAGCTCGAAGCGATCTGCGCCCGGCACACGGATTACAGCCATGTGCTCAACGGGCGTTTCAAGGGCGGTCACATCACCCGTCATTACGGCAATCCGGCCGAAAACATCCACGCAGTGCAGCTGGAGTTGGGGCAGTGCACTTACATGGAAGAGGTCGAACCGTTCCGCTATCGGCCTGACCTGGCGGCACCGACGCAGGTGGTGCTCAAGGAGTTGCTGCAAGGCTTGCTGGCCTGGGGGCAGAAACACTACGGCGCATAACCCTGTGGGAGCGAGCCTGCTCGCGATGAGGCCATTGCATTCAACATAGTTGTTGCTTGTCAGTCCGCCATCGCGAGCAGGCTCGCTCCCACAAGGTAACTTCCCTCGCCACAGGGTGGTGGGACAGTCGCCACTGTGCAAAACACAGTCGCCTCAGGGCGCTTTGGTGCACGCTTGGCTGAGTAACGTTGTGGGCACGGTGCACGAAGACACCGGGCCCACAATAACCAGCTGCCGAGCGAGCCTTTCCGATGAAACGACTGTTCAACCGCTGTCTGTTAATCCTTACCGGCACCGCACTTCTGAGCGCCAACACCTTTGCCAGCGAACCGGCGTCCTGCCAATCCGTGCGCATGGGCGTGGTCAACTGGACCGACGTGATCGCCACCAGTGGCATGGCCGATGTCTTGCTCAACGGGCTTGGCTACGAAAGCAAGCAAACCAGCGCCGTGCAGCAAATCATCTTCGCCGGCATCCGCGACAAACGCCTGGATATCTTCCTCGGCTACTGGAAGCCCGCGATGGACAAGAACATCGCGCCGTTCATCGCCGCCAATCAACTCAAAGTCATGGACAAACCCAGCCTGTCTGATGCGCAGGCAACCCTCGCGGTGCCTGACTATGTCGCGGCAGCGGGCCTGAAAACCTTCGGCGATATCGCCAGATTCAAAGACCAGCTGGGTGGCAAGATCTACGGCATCGAGCCGGGCAGCGGCGCCAACACCACCATCAAGACCATGATCGAGACCAATCACTTTGGCCTCAAGGACTTCAAGCTGATCGAATCCGGCGAGGCCGGCATGCTGGCCGCCGTGCAGCGGGCAATCAATCGCAAGGAGTTCGTGGTGTTCGTCGGCTGGACCCCGCATCCGATGAACATCAACATGAAGATCAACTACCTGACTGGCAGCGAGGATGTGTACGGCCCTAACGAAGGAGCGGCGACGGTCTCGACCGTGACCGCGCCGGATTATGCCCAGCGTTGCCCGAACGTGAACCGTCTGTTGGAAAACCTGACGTTCACTGCCGCCCAGGAAAGCCAGTTGATGGTGCCGATCATGGAGCGCAAGACCGCACAGGAAGTCGCCCGGCAATGGCTGCGTGACCATCCCGAGGATCTTCAGCGCTGGTTGGCGGGTGTCAGCAGTTTCGATGGCAAGAAGGATGGCGTGGCGGCGGTACAAGCCAGCCTGAAATAGGCCCGAAAGCCAACGCAGGAACCTGTGGCAAGCCCGCTTGCCACAGGTTACATGCAGACTCTGAATCGTCTACACCCGTTGCTACCCAGGTCTTTCCAGCATGTCCGATTACCCGCTTTCACCGCAGCTCTCGGCATTTGTCGAGAAAACCCTCAGGTTCAACAGCCCTGACAGCAGCCTGGACGGGCTGCGTCAGGCTTACAGTCAAATGTGCCGGGCATTTACTCCGGCCCGCCCGGACGGGCTGGAGGTCGCCGACTTTACGCTGGAAGGCGTTGGTGTTCGGTCTTACCAGCCAGCGGTGGCACCGCCGGATTCGGGTTGGCCGTGCATCCTTTATCTGCACGGCGGTGGCTGGGTCGTGGGGGATCTGGATTCGCACGACTTCATCTGCACCGAGTTGTCGGCGGTTTTGGGTGTGCTGGTGATAGCCGTCGATTACCGACTGGCACCGGAGCATCCCTTTCCGGCGGCGTTCGATGACTGCCTGAGCGTCTGGCGAGCGCTCTGTGCGGGGGCGAGCCGGTTTGCGCTGGACGCGACGCGGATGCTGGTGGCCGGTGACAGCGCCGGTGGCAATCTTGCCGCCGCGTTGTGCCTGGCATTGCGCGACCGGGGCGAGCGCTTGCCGTGCGCTCAGGTACTGATTTACCCAGGGCTGGGCGGTGACGCCAGTCTTCCATCACGCAGCGAATGTGCTGATGCGCCGCTACTCAGCAGCAGCGACCTGGACTGCTATCACGCGTTGTACTTGCGCGGTACGCGGCAGCCGCCGGCCTACGCCATGCCATTGCTCGCCGATGATTTCAGCGGTCTGCCGCCGACGATGATTGCCGTCGCTCAGTTCGACCCGCTACGCGACGACGGCGTCCGTTATGCCCGGCGACTTGAAGCCGCAGGGGGCGAGGTCAACCTGTATTCAGGCAAAGGGCTGATTCACGGGTGTTTGCGGGGCCGGGGCGAGGTCGCGGAAGTGGATCTGCTCTATGAAAACCTGTTGGCGTATTTGCATCGGTTTCTTGTAAGCGAGGTCTGATTTTTTGCGGGCATGCTCATTCAGGTAATTCGGGTTTATGATGCCGGACGGCAGAATAATTGAAGTCCCCCCAGGGATGACCTCGACCCCTTACGGAGCGCGCAATGCAGACTTTGTACCCGCAGATCAAACCCCACGCCCGGCACGATCTGGCCGTCGATGAAATACATACGCTGTACGTCGACGAAAGCGGTTCACCGGAAGGTTTGCCGGTGGTGTTCATTCACGGTGGCCCGGGGGCCGGTTGTGATGCGCAGAGTCGGCGCTACTTCGATCCGAACCTGTACCGAATCGTTACCTTCGATCAGCGCGGCTGCGGTCGTTCCACCCCCCACGCCAACCTCGAAAACAACACCACCTGGGATCTGGTCGCCGACCTTGAGCGGATTCGCCAGCACCTGGGGATAGAGAAATGGGTGCTGTTCGGCGGCTCCTGGGGTTCGACCCTGGCCCTGGCCTACGCACAAACCCACCCGGAGCGTGTGCACGGTCTGATCCTGCGCGGGATCTTTCTCTGCCGCCCGCAGGAAATCGAATGGTTCTACCAGGCCGGCGCCAGCCGTCTGTTCCCGGATTACTGGCAGGACTACATCGCGCCGATCCCGCTGGACGAGCGCGACGACCTGCTCAGCGCATTCCACAAGCGCCTGATCGGCAACGACCAGATTGCCCAGATGCACGCGGCCAAGGCCTGGTCGACCTGGGAAGGCCGCACGGCTACCTTGCGGCCGAACCCGATGGTGGTGGACCGCTTCTCCGAGCCGCAGCGCGCACTGTCGATTGCCCGGATCGAATGTCACTACTTCACCAATAACGCGTTCCTCGAGCCGAACCAGCTGATTCGCGACATGAGCAAGATCGCCCATTTGCCAGGCGTCATCGTCCATGGCCGTTACGATGTGATCTGCCCGTTGGATAATGCCTGGGAACTGCATCAGGCGTGGCCGAACAGCGAACTGCAGGTGATCCGCGATGCCGGGCACGCAGCGTCCGAACCGGGTATTACCGATGCATTGGTGCGTGCGGCCAGCCAGATGGCCCGGCGTTTGCTTGATTTACCGCCTGAAGAAGCATGAAGGGCCTGTTGCAACGCGTGCGAAATGCACGCGTCGAAGTGGCGGGGGAGGTTGTTGGCGCTGTAGACCAGGGTTTGCTGGTGCTGGTGGCGGTCGAGCCGCAAGACACACGGGCCAGCGCCGACAAACTCCTGCATAAGCTGCTTAACTATCGGGTATTCAGTGATGTCGAGGGCAAGATGAATCTGTCCTTGGCCGATGTCGGCGGTGGTTTGCTGTTGGTCTCGCAGTTCACCCTGGCCGCCGATACCAAAAATGGTTTGCGTCCGAGCTTTTCTACCGCGGCCCCACCGGCACTCGGAGAAGAGCTTTTTGGCTATATATTGACCAAAGCGCAGCAGTTACATGGCAAAGTGGCATCAGGTAGATTTGGCGCAGACATGCAGGTGCATCTGGTCAATGATGGCCCGGTAACCTTCCTGTTACAGACCTGAAGACGCTTGAAACATCTTTTCAGGCGTGTTTCGGTCGAAAACAGGGGTTTTTCGCGATAAATACTTTGTTACCCCTGATGCGTTGTAACGCGGCCTACTAGATAATCCCGCGCTACGGGGATCAGCGTTCGTTGGCCCATTTTTGACTTAGGTAGAGACTTGTCCGCGACCGTTTGGGGAATCATTTAGCCCCATCGGAGTCGGAACAATGCTCGCCAACCTGGCATATAGATAGCTGGCCGTTGGTTTTTTGATCTGTTTTCGGCGAGGGTTGCTCGTGATTGTTAGTCCCTGTAATGCACCAAAATTGTCTGCCAAACGGTTACGAAACGCACTGGTGACGGGCTCTGCTTTGCTTTGCCTGCTCAGCGCTGGCCAGCTTTGGGCATTCAATCTGGATGATGTGTCGGCCAAGGCAAAAGAGCTGGCCGGGCAAAAATACGAAGCCCCGCGCAGCAATCTGCCGAACGAATTCCGTGAGATGAAATTCGCGGATTATCAGAAAATTCGTTTCCTGACCGAAAAAGCCGAATGGGCCGACCAGAAAACCCCGTTCAAGCTGTCGTTCTATCACCAGGGCATGCACTTCGACACGCCGGTGAAGATCAACGAAATCACCGCCAACAACGTTGAAGAGATCAAGTACGACCCAAGTCGTTTCGATTTCGGCGACGTGAAGTTCGATCCTAAATCCACCGAAAAGCTGGGTTATGCCGGCTTCCGTGTGCTGTACCCGATCAACAAGGCCGACAAGCAAGACGAAATCATGACCATGCTCGGCGCGAGTTACTTCCGCGTCGTCGGCAAAGGCCACACCTATGGCCTGTCCGCCCGTGGCCTGGCGATCGACACTGCGTTGCCGTCCGGTGAAGAGTTTCCGCGCTTTACCGAGTTCTGGATCGAGCAACCCAAGCCGACCGACAAGCACCTGGTGATCTACGCCCTGCTGGACTCGCCGCGTGCCACCGGCGCCTACCGCCTGACCCTGCGTCCGGGCAGCGACACCATTGTCGACGTCAAGGCGCAGATGTTCCTGCGTGACAAGGTCAGCAAACTGGGCATCGCGCCACTGACCAGCATGTTCCTGTTCGGCGCCAACCAGCCGTCGAAAGTGCTCAACTACCGTCGCGAACTGCACGACTCCAGCGGCCTGTCGATCCATGCCGGTAACGGCGAGTGGATCTGGCGCCCGTTGAACAACCCGAAACACCTGGCCGTCAGCAACTTTTCGGTTGAGAACCCGCGTGGTTTCGGCCTGCTGCAACGTGGCCGTGACTTCAGCCACTACGAAGACCTCGATGACCGCTACGACAAGCGCCCAAGCGCCTGGATCGAGCCACAGGGCGACTGGGGCAAAGGTACTGTCGACCTCGTAGAGATCCCGACTGCCGACGAAACCAACGACAACATCGTTGCCTTCTGGAGCCCGGAAAAACTGCCTGAGCCTGGTCAGCCGCTGGACTTCGCCTATCGTCTGCACTGGACCATCGACGAAGCTGCCTTGCATTCGGCGGACAGCGCCTGGGTTCAACAGACCCTGCGTTCCACCGGTGACGTGAAACAGTCCAACCTGATTCGTCAGCCAGATGGCAGCGTTGCCTACCTGGTGGACTTCACAGGCCCGTCCCTCAAGGCACTGCCGGAAGATGCACCGGTTCACAGCCAGGTCAGTGTTGGCGACAACGCCGAAGTGGTCGAGAACAGCGTGCGCTACAACCCTGAAACCCAGGGCTGGCGTTTGACCCTGCGCATGAAGATCAAGGACCCAAGCAAATCCACCGAGATGCGTGCTGCGCTGGTCAAGGAAATCGCCTCCCCTGAGCCGGCCAAGGCCTCGGTGCCATACGCCAATTCTTCCATTGCCAAGGCCGACAAGATCGCCGCCAAGCAACTCGAGAAGAAAGAAAAGGAATCCAAGGACGCGAAAGACAAAGACGCCAAGCAGCCTGCCGCTGCCGAAGCAGCCCCTGCCACACCTCCTGCCCCGGATGCAGCCAAGACTGAACAAGTGCTGACCGAGACCTGGAGCTACCAGTTGCCAGCCGATGAGTAATTCCCAAGCACAGCCAGAAACTCTCAACGAGTATCTGGCACATTTGCCAATGACCGATGAGCAGCGCGCAGAACTTGCGGGCTGCACATCTTTCAGCGAACTGCATGAGCGCCTGTCGTCGCCGACCTTCGACGCACCGGGCGAAGCGAACCAGGCTTCGGTCGGTCGCCGGCTGACCCTCAACTCCGCCGAGGAGCTGGAAGAAGCCGAGATGTTGGCGCTCGACGCCGCCGGTCGTGTGTGCCTGAAGGCAACCCCGCCGATTCGTCGGACCAAGGTCGTGCCCGAGCCATGGCGTACCAATATCCTGGTGCGTGGCTGGCGTCGCCTGACCGGTCGCACCAATCCTCCGGCACCACCGAAGGATGAGCGCGTGCTGCCGGCGGCTCGCTGGCGCACTGTCGGTTCGATCCGCCGCTACATCCTGCTGGTGTTGATGCTGGGCCAGACCATCGTCGCGGGCTGGTACATGAAAGGCATCATGCCGTACCAGGGCTGGTCGTTCGTCGACCTCAACGAAGTCCTGCACCAACCGCTGCTCCAGACTGCCACGCAAGTGCTGCCCTATGCCTTGCAAACCAGCATCCTGATTCTGTTCGGGATTCTGTTCTGCTGGGTATCGGCCGGTTTCTGGACGGCACTGATGGGCTTCCTCGAGTTGCTCACCGGGCACGACAAGTACCGTATTTCCGGCGCCAGCGCTGGCAACGAGCCGATTCCCAAGGACGCTCGCACTGCATTGGTGATGCCGATCTGCAACGAAGACGTACCGCGGGTGTTCGCCGGTTTGCGTGCGACCTTCGAGTCGGTCGCCGCCACCGGTGACCTGGATCGCTTCGACTTCTTTGTCCTCAGTGACAGTAACGACACCGATATCTGCGTTGCCGAGCAGCAAGCCTGGCTGGATGTCTGCCGCGAAGCCAAGGGCTTTGGCAGGATTTTCTATCGCCGCCGTCGCCGTCGTGTGAAACGCAAGAGCGGCAACCTCGACGACTTCTGCCGTCGTTGGGGCGGTGATTACAAATACATGGTCGTACTCGATGCCGACAGCGTGATGAGCGGTGAATGCCTGACCAGTCTGGTGCGCTTGATGGAAGCCACGCCGGACGCCGGGATCATTCAGACCGCGCCACGTGCCTCGGGCATGGACACGCTGTATGCGCGCATGCAGCAGTTCGCCACGCGGGTATACGGTCCGCTGTTTACCGCCGGCCTGCACTTCTGGCAGTTGGGCGAATCCCACTACTGGGGCCACAACGCGATCATCCGCATGAAGCCGTTCATCGAGCACTGCGCCCTGGCGCCGTTGCCCGGTAAAGGCGCATTCGCGGGGGCGATCCTTTCCCACGACTTCGTTGAAGCGGCGCTGATGCGCCGTGCCGGCTGGGGCGTGTGGATCGCTTACGACCTGCCCGGCAGCTACGAAGAACTGCCGCCGAACCTGCTCGACGAACTCAAGCGTGACCGTCGCTGGTGCCACGGCAACCTGATGAACTTCCGGCTGTTCCTGGTCAAGGGCATGCACCCGGTGCACCGCGCGGTGTTCCTGACCGGCGTGATGTCGTACCTGTCGGCGCCGCTGTGGTTCTTCTTCCTGGTGCTGTCGACGGCGCTGCTGGCGGTCAACACGCTGATGGAGCCGCAGTACTTCATGGAGCCACGACAGCTGTATCCGCTGTGGCCACAATGGCACCCGGACAAGGCTGTTGCGCTGTTCTCGACAACCATCGTGCTGCTGTTCCTGCCGAAGTTGCTGAGCATCATCCTGATCTGGGCCAAGGGCGCGAAAGAGTTCGGCGGCAAGTTCAAGGTGACCCTGTCGATGCTGCTGGAGATGTTGTTCTCCATGCTGCTGGCGCCAGTGCGGATGATCTTCCACACCCGTTTCGTACTCGCCGCGTTCCTCGGCTGGGCAGCGACCTGGAACTCGCCACAACGTGACGACGACTCCACACCGTGGAGCGAAGCGGTGCGCCGCCATGGTCCGCAAACCTTGCTGGGCTTTTTCTGGGCTTTGCTGGTGGTCTGGCTGAACCCGAGTTTCCTCTGGTGGCTGGTACCGATCGTCGGTTCGTTGATGCTGTCGATCCCGGTGTCGGTGATCTCCAGCCGCGTGAAGCTGGGCCTCAAGTCCCGCGACGAAAGCCTGTTCCTGATCCCTGAGGAATACGCACCGCCGCAAGCCTTGCTGGCAACCGATCAGTACACCCACGAAAACCGTTGGCACGCACTGAACGACGGCTTCATCCGCGCCGTGGTCGATCCGCAGCAGAATGCCCTGGCATGCGCGCTGGCGACGTCGCGTCACGGTCAGGCCGAACCGATCGAGTGGCTGCGTATCGAACGGGTTCGCCATGCGCTGAAAGCCGGCCCTGCCGGATTGAACAACCATGAACGCCTGCAATTGCTGAGCGATCCGGTGGCACTGGGTCGCCTGCATGAGCAGGTCTGGAGCGAAGGTCACGCCGAGTGGCTGGGTGCCTGGCGAGCGTCGGTGAAAGCCGATCCTCATGCACCGCTGTTACCGCTCAGACCGCTGAGCGCACAGGCACAACCGGCCTGATGAAAAAGCCCCGCTACCGAGCGGGGCTTTTTTTTGCGTGAGTGATCAGCAAACAACAAATCCCCTTCTGCCCCCTTGTGCAAACGGACGAGTGCGTTAGCATCGCCACCCTCTTTGTGCGCCCGGACAACTTTCTGTCCGTAACTGCCGGTTTTAAAAAGAAAATCGGCTTTTTGTGCGCCTGACAACACTATGGGTTAGGGGAGTTGATGATGAAGAAGTATCTCTCGATGCTGCTGCTCGGCGTCACGGCACTGGTTGCCGTCAACGCGGCGCACGCCGGCGCCATCGACGACGCAGTCAAGCGTGGCACGCTGAAAGTCGGCATGGACCCGACCTACATGCCGTTTGAAATGACCAACAAGCGTGGCGAGATCATCGGCTTCGAAGTCGACATCCTCAAAGCCATGGCCAAGGCCATGGGCGTCAAGCTGGAGATGGTCTCCACCGGCTACGACGGGATCATCCCGGCCCTGATGACCGACAAGTTCGACATGATCGGCAGCGGCATGACCCTGACCCAGGAACGCAACTTGCGCCTGAATTTCAGCGAACCATTCATCGTGGTCGGTCAGACATTGCTGATCCGCAAGGAACTGGAAGGCACCATCACCTCCTACAAAGACCTGAACACCGCGGACTACCGCATCACCTCCAAGCTCGGCACCACCGGCGAAATGGTCGCGAAGAAGCTGATCTCGAAAGCCAAGTACCACGGCTACGACAACGAGCAGGAAGCCGTGCTCGACGTGGTCAACGGCAAGGCTGACGCCTTCATCTATGACGCGCCCTACAACGTCGTGGCAGTGAACAAGGTCGGCAACGGCAAACTGGTGTTCCTCGACAAGCCGTTCACCTACGAGCCACTGGCGTTCGGTCTGAAGAAGGGTGACTACGACAGTATCAACTTCATCAACAACTTCCTGCACCAGATCCACGAAGACGGCACCTACGATCGCATCCATGACAAGTGGTTCAAAGACTCCGGCTGGCTCAAGGACATGGAATAAGGCTGATTGCGGCGGGGTGTCAATGACACCGCGCCGCTCCAATCGCGAGCAGGCTCGCTCCCACAATTGACTGCGTATTTATTGACGACTCGGTCCAATGTGGGAGCGAGCCTGCTCGCGATGGCAGTTTTCCTGGCAACACAGAATTCGGAACTCTCAAAGCTAATGAAACAGAAAAAAGCCCAATGGCCCTGGCACGTACTGACCGTGCTGGTGCTGATCGGCATGGCTGGCGCCTTGTACTACGCCACCTCGCTGATGTCTTACGAATGGCGCTGGAACCGCGTGCCGCAGTATTTCGCCTATCAGGCCGAAGAGACCCAGCGTGCCGCTGACATTTCCACCGTCAGCGAGCTGGTGCGCACTGGCGGCAAGGCCGAAGTGACCCTGCGCAATGACGCCGGGGTCGAACAACTGCTGAGCGTTGATGACAACAGCCTGCAAGTGGCCCGTGGCGACGACGTGGCGGAAGGCGATGTGGTTGGCGTGACCCGGCATTGGGCGGCAGGACCGCTGTTGTGGGGCCTGTGGACAACGTTGTGGCTGTCGCTGGTGTCGGGCGTGCTCGGGCTGCTGATCGGCCTGGCGACTGGCCTCTGCCGGCTGTCGAACAACCCGACCCTGCGCGACCTGTCGACCGTCTACATCGAACTGGTGCGCGGCACGCCGCTGCTGGTGCAGATCTTTATCTTCTACTTCTTCATCGGTACGGTGCTCAACCTGTCCCGCGAATTTGCCGGGATCGCCGCACTGTCGCTGTTCACCGGTGCCTATGTGGCCGAGATCATTCGTTCCGGCGTGCAGTCGATTGCCCGTGGGCAGAACGAAGCTGCCCGTTCGCTGGGATTGAGCGCTGGCCAGTCGATGCGCCACGTGGTGTTGCCGCAAGCGTTCAAGCGCGTGCTGCCACCGTTGGCCGGGCAATTCATCAGTCTGGTCAAGGACACCTCGCTGGTGTCGGTCATCGCTATTACCGAGCTGCTCAAGAGTGGCCGTGAAGTCATCACCACCTCGTTCTCGCCGTTCGAAATCCTGTTTTGCGTGGCGGGCCTGTACCTGTTGATCAACCTGCCGCTGTCGAAAATCGCCAGCCGGCTTGAGCGGAGGCTCGCGCAAAKTGATTGAAGTCCGCGATCTGGTAAAAGTCTTCGACACCCGCGGCCTAGTGGTCCGTGCGGTCGACAACGTCACCACCCAAGTGGCCAAGGGCGAAGTGCTGGTGGTGATCGGCCCGTCCGGTTCCGGCAAGTCGACCTTTCTGCGCTGCCTGAATGGCCTGGAAGCATTCGACTCGGGCTCGGTGAGCATCGACGGTCTGCAACTGGCGGACCCGAAAACCGACGTCAACGCTTACCGCCGCGAAGTCGGGATGGTGTTCCAGCACTTCAATCTGTTCCCGCACATGACCGTGCTGGAAAACCTCTGCCTGGCGCAGAAAGTCGTGCGCAAGCGCGGCAAGCAGGAGCGCGAGGCCAAGGCCCTGGCCTTGCTGGAAAAGGTCGGCATCGCGCAGAAGGCCCACGAGTTTCCGTCGCGGCTCTCTGGCGGTCAGCAACAGCGGGTAGCGATTGCCCGGGCGCTGGCCATGGAACCTAAAGTGATGTTGTTCGATGAGCCGACGTCGGCGCTGGACCCGGAAATGGTCGGCGAAGTACTGGACGTGATGAAGACCCTGGCTGTGGAAGGCATGACCATGGTCTGCGTGACCCACGAAATGGGCTTTGCGCGGGAAGTTGCGGATCGGGTGCTGTTCTTCGATCACGGCAAACTGCTGGAAGACGCCTCGCCGGCCGAGTTCTTCGATGCGCCGAAGGACCCGCGGGCGCAGGCGTTTTTGCGGCAGGTTCTATAACCTCGTCGCCTGTCAGACCGCTATCGCGAGCAGGCTCGCTCCCACATTGGTCCTGTGTGAAGCACAAATAGTGCACACACCGAAAAGCCACTGTGGGAGCGAGCCTGCTCGCGATGGCATCACCTCGGTCCCAAGCCAACCGAGGCATCTGCATCACTTCAAACCCTGAACTTGCCCACCAGCATCTGCAGATGGGTGCCCAGCCGTGCCAGTTCGACGCTGGAGGCCGCGGTCTCTTCGCTGGCGGCCGAGGTCTGGTCGGAAACGTCCCGCACGTTCAGCACGCTGCGGTTGATTTCCTCGGCCACGGCGCTCTGTTGTTCGGCGGCTGCGGCGATCTGCTGGTTCATCGCCTGAATCGCCGAGACCGTGCGAGTGATAGTGGACAGCGAACCGCCAGCGCGACGAGTCAGCTCCACGCTGCTGTCGGTGAGGCTACGGCTGTTGTCCATGATGGTGGCGACCTGCTGAGTACCGCTTTGCAGGCCGGCAATCAGCTCTTCGATCTCTTCGGTGGATTTCTGGGTGCGTTGCGCCAGGCTGCGCACTTCGTCGGCGACCACGGCAAAACCACGTCCGGCCTCTCCGGCCCGTGCTGCCTCGATAGCGGCGTTGAGGGCCAACAGGTTGGTTTGTTGGGCCACGGACTTGATCACGTCCAGCACGCTGCCGATCTTGTCGCTCTCACGCTTGAGATGCCCCATGGCTTCAGTGGAGTTGCCGACTTCAGTGGCCAGGCGTTCGATCTGGGCGATGGCTTCGCCGACCACCTTGTCGCCTTCGCGGGCCTGTTGGTCGGCGGCGACGGCGGCTTCCGACGCTTCCTCGGCGTTGCGTGCGACTTCCTGCACGGTGGCGGCCATTTCGTTCATGGCGGTGGCCACCTGGTCGGTTTCAATCTTCTGGTTGTTGACCCCGGCGCTGGTTTGCTCGGTCACGGCAGAGAGTTCTTCGGCAGCGCTGGCGATCTGTGTCACGCCTTCGCTGATACCGCCGATCAGTTCACGCAGGCCGACGGTCATGCTCTGCATAGCGCGTTGCAGTTGGCCGAGTTCGTCGCGACGCTGGGAAATGAGATTGTGAGTCAAGTCGCCGGCAGCCACCCGTTCAGCAACTTCAAGAGTCTGGTTCAGCGGGATGATGATCTGCCGGGTGATGGCCCAGGCAGCGAGCAGGCCGAATGCCAGTGCCAGCGCGGTCACCAGCAGCAGGGTGTTTTTGGCATGGGTGGCTTCGGTGTCACGTACGTTAGTTTGTGCGGCGGTAAGTTTCTTGCTCAGCTCGAACAGCAAGTCGCCTTGCTTGGCCATGTCCTTGAGGGCGGTGGCACTGGCCACCTGGGAATCGCGGTATTGGCTGACGGCCGCGCGGTAGGCGATCAACGAGTCGGTGGCTTGTTGCAGGTTGGCGGTGTGCTGTTCCGGGAGTTTTTCCGGCAGGGCCTTGAGGTACTTCAAGGCGTTGTCGATGGCGTCCAGCGCCGGTTGCTCAGCCTCGACTTTGCCGCTGTAGGTGTAGCCGCGCACCTGGAAGCGTGCTTGCTGGATCAACTTGCCCAGCTCGATGACGCTGTTGAACTGGGTGACGCTGTCGCCTTGCAGCAGGACCTTTTCGACTTCTGCCATGCGAGCTACAGCGTTGTCGGCGCTGGCTCCGAGTTTGGCGCGGGCCGCTTCGCGGTTGGTGGTGGCCTGGGTCATGTCGGCAAAGGCGTGTCTGTACTCGCTGACGGCTTCAACCTGCTGATTGAGCATCGCCACATTAGCCGGTTGCACGATCACCTTGAGGGCGCCTTGCAGGCCCTCTTCAAGCTTGCCCAACAAGTCGCTGACCGCTGCCGGACCTTGTTCGCCGCGACGCATTTCATAGTCCAGACGAGCAATGCGCAGGTCTTTGGTCAGCTCATTGAGGCTGGAAATGTACCCGAGCTTGTCACCGCGGCTGATGATGCTGTTCATGCCCGTCCAGCCATTCACAGTGATCAGCAGGGTCAGGAGCAACACCAGGCCAAAGCCGATGCCAAGCTTGCGATTGACGCTCACATTTCCCAGGTGTTCGGCTAACCATCGGTACATGCTTAGGACTCCCTATGACCACGTTAATTGGATTTATAGAGAGACTATCGGCCGACCGATGGAGATCTGTAGGCCGCTAATGTCTGGGCTGGCAGTCACTTGTGGCGAGGGAGCTTGCTCCCGTTCGGCTGCAAAGCAGTCGTAAAGTCGGTGGATGCGTTCTTGCTCGAAAAAAGCGATGGCCGCTTCGCGCCCAAGCGGGAGCAAGCTCCCTCGCCACAGGGTTGTCTTAGAACAACCGCGAAAGCAGGGCCGTGACGGCGGTTTCGACCCGCAGGATGCGGTCGCCGAGCTGTACCGGTTGCAGGCCGGCCTTGGTCAGCAGGTCGACTTCGTAGGGGATCCAGCCGCCTTCCGGGCCGATGGCCAGGGTCACCGGTTCATCCAGCCCGCGGGGGCAGGGCGGGTACTGGCCGGGATGGCCGATCAGCCCGAGGGTGCCGTCGGCGATGGCCGGCAGGCGGTCTTCGACGAAGGGCTTGAAGCGTTTCTCGATGACGATCTCGGGCAGCACGCTGTCGCGAGCCTGTTCAAGACCGAGGATCAGTTGCTCGCGGATCGCCTCGGGTTCGAGGAACGGTGTCTGCCAGAAGCTCTTCTCGACCCGATAGCTGTTCACCAGCACGATTCGCGGCACACCCATGGCGGCCACCGTCTGGAACACTCGGCGCAGCATCTTCGGCCGTGGCAGGGCCAGCAGCAGGGTCAGTGGCAGCTTGGCCGGTGGCGGCTGGTCGAGGGTGACGCGCAGTTCGGCTTCGGTGGCTTCCAGGCGCAGCACTTCGGCTGAGCCCATCAATCCGCCAATCCGCCCGACCCGCAGGCTGTCGCCGACTTCACAGCGGTGGACTTCCTGCATGTGGGTCAGTCGGCGATCGCGCAGGATCACCCGGTCAGCCGCAATGAAATCGGCCTCTTCGAGGAGCAGCAGGTTCACGGTTGAGTCGCTGGCGGCTGGTCGTTGTGATCGTCAGCCGGCTGGTCATCCGCCGGTTTTTCGCGTTTGCTGACCAGGCTGCCAAACAGGATACCGATCTCGAACAACAGCCACATCGGCACGGCCAGCAGGGTCTGCGAGAAGATGTCCGGCGGGGTCAGGATCATGCCGACCACGAAGCAGCCGATGACCACGTACGGGCGGATCTTCTTCAGGTATTTGACGTCGACCACGCCGATCCACACCAGCAGCACTACGGCCACCGGGATCTCGAACGCCACGCCGAAGGCGAAGAACAGCGTCATGACGAAATCCAGGTAACTGGTGATGTCGGTCATCATTTCCACGCCCGCCGGAGTGGCCGAGGCGAAGAACTTGAAGATCAGCGGGAACACCAGAAAGTAGGCGAACGCCATGCCGGTGTAGAACAACAGGATGCTGGATACCAGCAGCGGCACTGCGATGCGCTTTTCATGCTTGTACAGGCCCGGCGCGATGAAGCCCCAGATCTGATGCAGGATCACCGGGATCGCCAGGAACAGCGAGACCATCATGGTCAGCTTCAACGGCGTCAGGAATGGCGAGGACACGTCGGTGGCAATCATCGTCGCGCCGGCTGGCAAATACTGGCGTAGCGGTATCGAGACGAAGGTGTAGATCTGCTGGGTGAAGGCAAACAACCCGGCGAAGATCAGGAAAATCGCCGCGACGCAGCGCAGCAGGCGAGTACGCAACTCGGTGAGGTGCGAAACCAGCGGCATGTGCTGGTCGTTCTCTGGAATATCGCTCATGGGGCTCGCGGCGGCAGTGTTGGGTCGTGGGGAGCCGGCGCAGTGGTTGCCGCCGCAGGAGTAACAGGGGCTGTCGGTGGTGCGGCAACGACCGCTGGAGGCGGCTCGACCGGTGTTGCGACAGCTGCAGTTTCGGCAGCAGGCGCAGGCGCCTGGACCGTCTGCTCGGCTACCGTCTCGACTGGTGTCGGCTGCTGGGCTGGATTGAGGATTTTGCGGGCCTCTTGTTCCAGCGACAGAATGTGCTCGTTGTGCAGTTGCCGGCGAATCTCGTCGGCACCGATTTCACGTTCAACTTCCTGTTTGATCGCGTTAAAGCTGCGCTTCAGGCGTCCGATCCACAGGCCGGCGGTGCGCGCAGCGCCCGGCAGGCGCTCGGGGCCCAGCACCAGCAGGGCAACGAGGCCGACAAGCAGCAGTTCAGAGAAGCTGATACCGAACATTAGTCTGCGCTCACGAGTCTTTGCGGGTCGGCTCTTCGACTTTATGGGCCTGCACGTCGATGGTGTGCGGCTCTTTCAGTGTCGAGGCCTGTGGCTGCACCGGCGCTGTTGGCTGTGCAGTGGTCGGCGGCACGACGGGTTCGGCAGGCTTCTCTTCGTCGTTCATGGCTTTGCGAAAGCCCTTGATCGTTTCGCCGACGTCGGTGCCGAGGTTTTTCAGTTTTTTGGTGCCGAATACCAGTACCACGACAATCAGGATGACGATCCAGTGTTTCCAGTCAAAAATGCCCATGTTGCTGCTCCTCTCTAATCGTTATTCAGGCGGACGGGCGCGAGGCTTTCTCGACGTGACCGGACAGGCCGAAGCGGCGGTCCAGTTCATCGAGCACGGCCTGCGGATGCTGCCCCAGTTGGGCGAGCATGACCATACTATGGAACCACAGGTCAGCGGTTTCGTAGATTACATCACTGCAATCTCCGCTGATGGCGGCGTCTTTGGCAGCAATGATCGTCTCGACCGATTCTTCGCCGACTTTTTCCAGAATCTTGTTCAAGCCCTTGTGGTAAAGGCTGGCGACATAAGAGCTGTCGGCGGCAGCGCCTTTACGTTCTTCCAGCACTTGGGCCAGACGGGTCAGGGTGTCAGTCATGTTTGTGGTCCGAATAGATGGCGTGCGGGTCCTTGAGCACCGGGTCGACGGTTTTCCAGTCGCCGTTTTCATAGACGCGGTAGAAGCAGCTTTGACGGCCGGTATGACAGGCGATGTCGCCGATCTGCTCGACCATCAGAATGATCACGTCGGCGTCACAGTCCAGGCGCATCTCATGCAGGGTTTGCACATGCCCGGACTCTTCGCCCTTGCGCCATAGCTTGCCACGCGAGCGTGACCAGTAGATGGCGCGGTTCTCGGCGACGGTCAGTTCCAGCGCTTCGCGGTTCATCCAGGCCATCATCAGCACGCGCCCGGTTTTATGGTCCTGGGCGATCGCCGGCACCAGGCCGTCGCTGTCCCATTTGATCTCGTCCAGCCAATCTTTCATCTTCGACTCCGACAGCGGGCTCGACACTTCAGTAGTGGAACCCTGGCGTTGGAACAGTGTGCCAGCGTGCAGCGCGGCTGGCTATCGTCGAACGATCAGATACAAGCCCACGGCCACCATGATCGCGCCGGGCCAATGGCCGAGTCCGTCCAGGGGACCGCCGGCCAGCAGGATCGCGCCGCCCGCAAGATGCGCGGTGCCGAGCAGACGCAGGAACCAGTCGTCCGAGCGGCGATGCCAGGCCGGTTGCGGGTTTACGGCGTGCGGCTGCGACAGGCGATCAAGCAGGTCGCGGGTCATGTTGGCCAGGTGCGGCAGTTGCTCGACCTGATTGTGCAGGTTGCCGAGCAAGGTTTTCGGGCTGACACGCTCGCGCATCCAGCGTTCGAGGAACGGCTGGGCGGTGTTCCACAGGTCCAGTTCCGGGTACAGCTGACGGCCCAGGCCTTCGATGTTGAGCAGGGTTTTCTGCAAAAGAACCAGTTGTGGCTGCACTTCCATGTTGAAGCGACGTGCCGTCTGGAACAGGCGCATCAACACCTGGCCGAAGGAAATATCCTTGAGCGGTTTTTCGAAGATCGGTTCGCAGACTGTACGGATTGCCGCTTCGAATTCGTTGAGTTTGGTTTCTGCCGGCACCCAACCCGAATCGATGTGCAGTTGGGCGACACGGCGATAGTCACGCTTGAAGAAAGCGAACAGGTTGCGTGCCAGATAGTCCTGGTCTTCAGGCGTCAGGCTGCCGACGATCCCGCAGTCGATCGCAATGTACTGCGGGCTCCACGGCTGCACGGTGCTGACGAAGATGTTGCCGGGGTGCATGTCGGCGTGGAAGAAGCTGTCGCGGAACACCTGAGTGAAGAAGATCTCCACGCCACGTTCGGCGAGCATTTTCATGTCGGTGCGCTGGTCGGCGAGGGTCGCGAGGTCAGTGACCTGAATCCCGTAGATACGCTCCATCACCAACACTTTTGGCCGGCACCAGTCCCAGTAGACTTGCGGCACGTATAGCAGCGGCGAGCCGTCGAAGTTACGCCTCAGCTGGCTGGCATTCGCCGCTTCGCGCAGCAGGTCGAGTTCGTCGAAGATGGTCTTTTCGTAATCGCCGACCACCTCCACCGGGTGCAGCAGGCGGGCGTCGGCGGAGAGTTTTTCCGCTGCGCGGGCGAGGATGAACAGCCAGGCCAGGTCTTGCGCGATCACCGGTTTGAGGCCCGGGCGTATGACCTTGACCACCACTTCTTCGCCGCTTTTCAACTGCGCCGCATGGACTTGCGCCACCGAAGCCGAAGCCAGTGGCTCGATGTCGAATCGGCTGAACACATCGTTGATTTTCTTGCCCAGCTGTTCTTCGATCAGCTTGACCGCTACCTGCGAGTCAAACGGCGGCACACGGTCCTGCAGCAGCATCAGCTCATCGGCGATGTCTTCGGGCAGCAGGTCGCGGCGGGTCGAAAGAATCTGTCCGAACTTGATGAAAATCGGCCCCAGGTCCTGCAAGGCCAGCCGCAAGCGCGCGCCCCGGCTCAGGTCCAGGGTTTTACGCGGAAACCAGCGCCACGGCAGCGCATAACGCAGCCCCAGCAGGAACCACGGCAATGGCAGGGCGAACAGCAGGTCATCGAGGCGGTAGCGGATCACGACGCGCTGGATGCGCAACAAACGGCGGACGGCAAGCAGCTTCATGCGTTATCGCTTGAATCAAGGGATCGGGAAAGACGCTCGAAACGCGCCTCAAGACGTTCCAGATCAAGTTTGATCTGGTCCAGTTCACTAAACCGCGCTTCGGCTTCGCGCTGGCCGACGAGGGCCCGCGATTCTTCGGCGAGGTAGTCGGCAAGATTCTGGTTCAGGCTGGCGAAACCCTGCTGATACCAGCGTGCGCGGCTGCGCAAGTGACCGCCCAGCAGTTGCGTGGCGACCGGGCCGAGCCAGCGCGAGAGTTCGTATTCCCAGTCCAGCTCCAGGTCCTGAAGGACCGATGCCAGCGCCAGCAGCACGCCGCTGTCGCCGTCGAGTTCAACGTCAGGGCCATGCAGGACCGCCGTCTTGTCCTTGCTCAAAGCCAGCTTGAGCAGGCTTGCCGCCGGTGCGCGCAAGGTGCAGTCGGCGTCCGCGGCCCAGTGTGCTGCCAGCAGCAGGCCTTCGTCGCTGGGCACAATGAACATCTGCAACGCCGGGCTGCGGCAATCGACGGCAATCACCTTGCCGTTCAACGGCGCCAGACGCGGCAGCGCCGTGCTGTCGAGCCGCAGCACCCGGTTGAGGCCGAGTTCGACGCTGGCGAGCAGGCCGGCGAGCAACATCAGGGTTTGATGCCGCGGTGCAGGGCGACGATGCCTGCGGTCATGTTGTGATAGGTCACGCGGTCGAAACCGGCTTCAACCATCATCGACTTCAGGGTTTCCTGGTTCGGGTGCATGCGGATCGATTCGGCCAGGTAGCGATAGCTTTCCGAGTCATTGGTGATCAGCTTGCCCATCAACGGCATGAAGGCGAACGAGTAGGCATCGTAGGCCTTGGACATCAGTGCGTTGGTCGGTTTGGAGAACTCCAGCACCAGCAAGCGACCGCCCGGTTTGAGCACCCGCAGCATGGAGCGCAGGGCGTCTTCCTTGTGAGTGACGTTGCGCAGGCCGAACGCGATGGTCACGCAGTCGAAGTGGTTGTCCGGGAACGGCAGCTTTTCAGCGTCGGCCTGAACGAATTCGACGTTGCCGGCCACACCCAGATCCAGCAGGCGGTCACGACCAACCTTGAGCATGGATTCGTTGATGTCGGCGAGCACGACCTGGCCGGTCGGACCGACAAGGTGCGAGAACTTTCGGGTCAGGTCGCCGGTGCCGCCGGCGATGTCCAGCACGCGGTTGCCGGTGCGAACGCCCGACAGTTCGATCGCGAAACGCTTCCACAAACGGTGCATGCCGCCCGACAGGAGGTCGTTCATCAGGTCGTATTTGGCGGCTACCGAGTGGAAAACCTCAGCGACTTTTTCCGCTTTCTGGCTTTCCGGAACGTTTTTGAAGCCGAAGTGAGTGGTGGGTTCGGCATCGCTGCCTTTGCGCTGATCAGTCATATCGCTGTCACCAAAAGAGAATGCGCGACATTCTAATCCCCAAGGCATGCTTTGTCTTGGCAAGGCTGAAGGTAAGATAGGCAACCGCCCGGACGTTTTGACGCAGCAGGGGTCAGAATGCTTGAGGCAAGTCCCGATAAAGCAGGAGTCATTCAGTGGCCCATATTAGTGTTGAGCGTACCCACGGCCTGGGTAAGGAAGCAGCCCGCGAGAAGGCGGACAAACTGGCGGAGAAACTGGCCGCGCAATATGGCCTGGAACCTCAGTGGTCGGGCGACACCCTGAACCTCAAGCGTTCCGGGGTCAAAGGTGCGGTCTATGTGGGCGACACCTCGATCAGGGTCGATGTCGAACTCGGTCTATTGATGTCAGCCATGAGCGGCACCATCAAGTCGGAAATCGAAAGAGCCCTCGATAAAGCGCTGGTCTGACTCTCATTCTTTCTGTGGAATGAGAACCCTGTGGGAGCGAGCAGGCTCGCTCCCACAATAGAACGCTGTCATTCGCATTGTTTGTGTCAGTTGTTAGGGTGCCGTTTCTAATTTTTCTCACTACGTTGTGCCTGAGCCCGACGCTTGACGGGCAGTTCCTCAAACCTTCTGCGCGTGAGGTGCACCATGGCCAAAGTTACTTTGAAGAAAAAAACTGACGTTCAGCCGACTGCGTTGAACGAGGTGAAATCCTATGCCCGCAAGATCTGGCTGGCAGGCCTGGGTGCCTACACCAAGGTCGGCCAGGAAGGCAGCGAGTACTTTCAGGAGTTGATCAAGGCTGGTCAAACTGTTGAAAAGAAAGGCAAAAAAGTCGTTGCCGAGAAGCTTGAAGCGGCCAATGCCGAGATTGATGAAGCCAAGAGTGAAGTCAGTACCTTCAAAGGCAAAGTCGAAGTTCAGCTCGACAAAGTCGAGAAGGCTTTCGACACGCGTGTTGCAAGTGCCTTGAATCGTATCGGCATTCCGTCTAAACATGACGTTGAGACACTCTCTGCTAAGCTCGATGAGCTGACGGCATTGCTCGAACGCGTCGCGCGTAAACATTAAGGAGAACGGGATGGCTGGCAAAAAGAACACCGAGAAARAAGGCAGCTCGTGGATTGGGAAAGTCGAAGACTACTCCCGCAAAATCTGGCTTGCTGGTTTAGGCGTGTACTCGAAGATCGACACTGACGGCAGCAAACTCTTCGAGTCATTGGTTAAAGATGGCGAGAAAGCCGAGAAGCTCACCAAGAGCGCTGTCGGCAAAACTGTCGACGCTGCCAAAGACTCCGCTCAATCGGCCAAGTCGCGTATCAGTGGTGTCAAAGATCGCGCGCTGGGCAAGTGGGATGAACTGGAAGGGGCTTTCGACAAGCGTCTGAACAGCGCGATTTCGCGTCTTGGCGTGCCAAGCCGCAATGAAGTCAAAGCGCTGCACAGCAAGGTCGATACCCTGACCAAGCAAATCGAAAAACTCACCGGTGCCAAGGTTGCGCCTGTTGCCGCTAAAACGGCAGCAGCCAAACCCGCCGCGAAAACTGCCGCCAAACCCCTGGTAAAAGCTGCCGCGAAACCGGCTGCCAAACCAGCGGCGAAAGCGCCAGCGAAGCCGGCAGCTAAAACCGCGGCAGCCAAACCTGCAGCGGCCAAGCCAGCAGCCAAACCGGCTGCTGCGAAGAAACCGGCCGCCAAGAAGCCAGCAGCCCCGAAAGCGGCTGCACCGAAACCAGCAGTGGCTGCCGCCAAACCGGCAGCACCGGTCAGCCCGGCGAACTCCGCCGCGGCGCCAACCCCTGCTGTGACCCCGACTGTAGCGCCAACCCCATCGGCGCCAACCAGTCAGTCCTGATTAACCCAGGGCACGCAAAAACGCCCGGCCTGCGAAGGTCGGGCGTTTTTGTTTGTGCCGCAAAAGCTGAGTGGCTCGCCAACCTGTGTAGCAGCTGCCGAAGGCTGCGTTCGGCGACGAAGTCGTCGTAAATCGGTCACCCGGTTTTATCAGGTAGGTTGTGCTATCCGGATTGCGACTGCTGCGCACTCGAACGCAGGCTTCGCCAGCTGCTACAGGGGCGGTGTTGCTTCAGTCATGCTCTTCCAGATACTGCAACGCCAACTGCTCGGTTGCGAGTTTCGCCGACGGCGGCAGGTGCGGCGCCACCAGCATCATGATCTGGTAGACCACCACGCGTACTTCGCCTTCGCGATCGAGAATCCGCTGATAGTCCAGGGAAAACAGCAAGGTCATGGTGATCTGTTCCACCAGTTGCCCGAGTGCCTGGGTATCGCTGACCAGTTGCCCCTGAGCCTTCAACTGCGCCAGTAACGAGGCCAATGTGCGTTTGAGGGCATTGAGCAGATTACGGATGCCCTTGGCCAGTTTCGGCAAACGTCCGGCCAGGTTCGACAGGTCCTGGAACAGGAAGCGGTAGTGCGCCAGGCGTTCAACGATCAGGTGCAGGAACAGCCAGTAATCCTCCGGTGCCAGTTGCACGTCCGACGGTGGATCGAGCAATGGCGTCAACTCACCCTGAAAGCGCTCGAACAACCCGAGAATCAGCGGCTCCTTGCCGTGAAAGTGGTAGTAGAGGTTGCCGGGGCTGATCCCCAGCTCATTGGCAACTTCCATGGTAGAGACATTCGGCTCGCCCTTTTGGTTGAACAACTGCAGGGCACATTCAAGAATCCGGTCGCGGGTTTTCATCCAGTCTTCTTAGTGATTCGTCAGGCCACGGCCGACACTTCAGGCCGTGGCACGGGGGAGAGTTCAGCGTACGCGTACGTAGGTGCCTGGCGCCGCTTCCATCGGTGGATAGTTCTGGTTACCAAGGGCCATCAAGGTTTCGCGCTGAGCACCGGAACGTTCCTGAATCCAGACCAGCCACTGGTTCCACCAACTGCCATCGACGTGTTTGGCGTCGTAGTACCAGGCCCGTGGATCGCTGCTCAGTTTCGGGCTTTCGACATAGTTGGCCTTGGGGTTGCTCGGTGGGTTGAGAATGCTCTGCACGTGGCCGCTGTTGGACAGCACGAAGCGCCGCTCGCCGCCCAGCAGCAGTGTCGAGCGGTACACCGCATCCCAAGGCGTGATGTGGTCGTTGATCCCGGCGACGCTGAAGCTGTCGACGTTGACTTTCTGCAAGTCGATTGGCKTACCGCAGACCTCCAGTCCGCCAGGATGGGTCAACGGGTTGTGCTTGAAGAAGTCCAGCAGGTCGCCATGAAAGGCAGCCGGCAGGCGAGTGTTGTCGTTGTTCCAGTAGAGAATGTCGAAGGCTGGCGGCTCTTTGCCCAGCAGGTAGTTGTTGACCCAGTAGTTCCAGATCAGGTCGTTGGGGCGCATCCAGGCAAAGACCCTGGCCATGTCGCGACCTTCGAGTACGCCTTTCTGGTAGGAGCGTCGCTTGGCCGCCTCGAGGGTTTGTTCGTCGGCAAACAGGGTCGCCGGGCTTTCCAGTTCACTGTCGAGCAGGCTCACCAGATAGGTCGCGCTCGAGACCCGACGCAGCTGCCGCTTGGCTTGCAGATGTCCTTGCAGAGCGGCGATGGTCAGGCCGCCGGCGCAGGCGCCCATCAGGTTGACCTCGCGGCTGCCGCTGATCGCCCGGCAGACATTCAGCGCTTCTTCCACGGCTTCAACGTAACTCGACAGGCCCCATTCACGATGACGGACATCCGGGTTGCGCCAGCTGATCATGAACACCTGCAGGCCGTTTTTCAGCGCGAACTGGACGAAGCTGTTGTGCGGGCTCAAGTCGAAAATGTAGTACTTGTTGATCTGCGGCGGCACCACGAGCAGCGGCCTTGCGTACTGCTTTTCGCTCATCGGCTTGTACTGCATCAGCTCCAGCAGTTCGTTGCGAAACACCACGGCACCGGTGGTGGTGGCTACCGTTTTGCCGACTTCGAAGGCGTGCTTGGTCACCTGGCTGGGCAGGCAGTTGTTGTGCATCAAGTCGTCGAGCAGATGGCTGAGACCGCGCACCAGACTTTGGCCACCAGAGTTGAACAGCTCCTTGACCGCCAGCGGGTTGAGCAACGTGTTGGACGGTGAGACCGCGTCATTGAGCAGGGTAAAGGCAAAGTGCGCGCGTGCACGGTCATCGGCGGGCATGCCGCTTTCATCGATCCATTTTTTGATCTGCTTCTGCCAACTCAGGTAAGCCTGAAGGCCACGTCGGTAAAACGGATTGAGGGTCCAACTCGGGTCGGCGAAGCGGCTGTCCGAAGGGTTGGGCTGATGCAGGGTCTCGCCCAGTAGTACCCGGCCCAGCTGGCCACCCAATGCCAGTGCGTGTTTGGCACTCTGTACCGGGTGGCGCAAGCCATGGGCGGCGACGCTGCGCAGAGTCGAGAACAGATCCCGGCCGCGCAGACCGGTAATCGCACTCTGGGCATTGATGAATGCGGCGGGTGGAGGGAAGGCGCCCGGCGCTTTTTTGTCTCGCATGAGTCAACACTCCTTCGTCAAGCCATCAACAAGTACATCAATTCCGAATAGACACCATAGTCGCTTCGGACCTCCCTTGCGGCTTTCGACACGCCTGTCGACATACGCAGTACGTTATGTGCCGCCGAACGACCCCGGGTGCGGATGCATCACCGCCCGTTGGCGTTCTTCCTGGAGAAATTTCATGATGATCGGTGCGACGGCTTCAGCCCGAGTGATCAGGAATAAATGGCCGTCGTCGATTATGTGTAGCTGGGCATTGGGAATACGCCAGGCGAGTATCCGCATATTGATCAGCGGAATGAGCGGGTCATCGTCACCGGCCAGCACCAGGGTCGGCTGATTGATTTTGTGCAGCCAGTGAATACTGGTCCAGCCCAGGCCCGCGAATAGCTGCCAGTAGTAGCCAAGCTTGCCCGCCGAACGCACTTTGCTCGCGTGCTCCGCTGCGAGGTTCGGATCACGACGGAACGAACCACCGTAAATCAGCGGCGCAATGCGAATCACGTGGGATGGCTGGATGTAGCGTCTGGGGCTGGCCATCATCCACAGCACTTTCGGTTTGCCCGGCACCATCACCATGCCCGCCGCCGTCGCTGCCAACACCAACTTCTTGCAGCGCTCGGGGAAGTCGAAGGCAAACTGTTGGGCGAGTGCCCCGCCCCAGGAAACACCGACCACGTTGACTTGCCCGTAATCGAGGTAGTCGAGCATCCGTGCGGTCAGCTTGGCCAGGCCGGGAAAGCGGTAAGGGTGGGTAGGCGTCGATGAACCGCCGACACCGGGGACATCGAAGGCGATCACTTCCAGGTCCGGGTCAAGTGCCTGGACAAACGGAAACACCAGCTCCAGGTTGGCGCCGATGCCGTTGAAAATCAGCAAGGGCGTCAAGTGAGGCTTGCCGGGGCGTACCGCGGTGCGGATGGTTTGACCATCCAGGTCGACAGTACGAAATATGAACGGTTGCGGCATGCTTCAAGCCCTGTGGGTCGATGTCTCATTTTCATTGTGGGAGCGAGCCTGCTCGCGATGACGGCGGCACATTCAACCCTTTTGTTGGTTGTGACACCGCTATCGCGAGCAGGCTCGCTCCCACATGTGTCAGTTAACGTTCATGCACATAAGTCCCCGGTGATGCCTCACCTGCCGCATAGGTCTTGTTGCCGAGTACGGTCGGGGCTTTCTTCAGCTTGCCCGAACGCTCGGCGTGCCAGGCCTGCCAGTGCAGCCACCAGGAGTCAGTGTGCTTGGTTGAGTTTTCCAGCCAGTCATTGGCATGGGCCGGCATGTCGGTGCTGGTCATGTAACGGGATTTCGGGTTGCCCGGCGGGTTCAGAATGCTCTGGATATGGCCGCTGCTGGACAACACGAATTCGACCTTGCCACCGAACAGCTGCGCCGATTTGTAGCACGACTTCCACGGTGTGATGTGGTCGTTGGTGCCTGCCAGGGAATAGACGTCTGCCGTGACCTGCTTGAGGTCGATCGGCGTGCCGCACACTTCCAGTGCATCGGCGCGGACCAGTGGGTTGTTTTTGAACAGTTCGATCAGGTCGCCGTGGAACGCCGCAGGCAGCCGGGTGGTGTCATTGTTCCAGAACAGAATGTCGAAGACCGGCGGCTCGTTGCCCAGCAGGTAGTTGTTGACCCAGTAGTTCCAGATCAGGTCGTTGGGGCGCATCCAGGCGAAGACCTTGGCCATGTCGCGGCCTTCGAGCACGCCGGCCTGATAGGAGTGGCGCTTGGCGGCTTCCAGGGTTTGCTCGTCGACGAACAGTGCAACCTGGGAATCAAGGGTGGTGTCGAGCACACTGACCAGCAAGGTTACGGCGTTGACCTTCTTCTCGCCGATCGCCGCGTAATGGCCCAGCAGGGCGGTGCAGGTAATACCGCCGGAGCAGGCGCCGAGTATGTTCACGTCTTTGCTGCCGGTGATCGCGGTGACCACATCGACCGCTTCCTTGAGCGCTTCAATGTAGGTCGACAAACCCCATTCGCGTTGGGCCTTGGTCGGGTTGCGCCAACTGACGATGAAGGTTTGCACGTTGTTGCGCAGGCAGAAGCGCGCCAGGCTTTTGTCCGGGCTCAGGTCGAAAACGTAGAACTTGTTGATCTGTGGTGGCACCACCAGCAGTGGTCGTTCGTACACTTGTTCAGTGATGGGCCGGTACTGGATCAGCTCCAGTACATCGTTGCGGAAAACCACCGCGCCTTCGGTGGTGCCCAGGCTCTTGCCGACTTCGAAGGCCCCCATGTTGACCTGGCTCGGCATGCCGCCGTTGTGCACCAGATCCTTGGCCAGGTGCGAGAGGCCATCGAGCAGGCTTTTGCCGCCGGTTTCGAAGAAGCGTTTGACGGCAGCAGGGTTGGCCGCGCTGTTGGTCGGGGCCATGGCCTCGGTCATCAGGTTGATCACGAAGTGTGCGCGGCTGATGTCCTGGGTGGACAGATTGCTTTCGCCAATCCAGTCGTGGAGTTCCTTGCGCCACGCCAGGTAGGTTTGCAGATAACGTCTGTAGAGCGGGTTCTGACTCCACGCCGGATCGTTGAAACGACGGTCATCGCTTTCCGGTTGCAGCTCGGATCTACCGAGCATCACGTTCTTGAGCTCAATGCCAAAATGCGCGACATGCTTGACGCTGTGGATGGGTTGTTTGATGGCCTGGGTCAGCACCATGCGGGCAGAGGTAAGCAGATCCTTTCGACGCAAGCCGATGACCGGGTTTAGCCCAAGAGTGTTTTCCGAGGCTTGAAGTTTCAGGTCATCGTTATTCTTGTTACTCATCTACGACGCTCCATTGTCCTGAGGCGAGTACCTGAGTCCTGCTGTGTAGTCACACAGCAAATGCCGGGTACACGCTCGGGTGACCGTTAGTTGTACATCGCTGACTTTTTCATTCAGGAGGCGCGCTGCACAGAACTTGCCAGATCCATTGGTTACCCGAGTTTAATTTTTTTCGCAAGCAGGCCGATCCTCGACACCGCAGCCCAGCATTCAAACAGATGAAATTAGAAAATGCCCTCTAAAGAGCGCGGGCCTTGAGTTAGAGCATCAGCTTGACAACAGACTCGTTTGGATCGCGGGTCTTTCCGGCGGCTTTGAGCTCGGCAAGATAGTCGTCCCAGAGTGCGTCATATCGTCGCGCCAACTGATAGAGATATTCCCAGGTGAACAGGCCGCTGTCGTGGCCGTCATCGAAGGTCAATTTCAGTGCGTACTGACCGGCCGGTTCTACCTTGTTCAGGCCTACGCCGATCTTGCCAAATTGAAGGATGGGTTTGCCGTGGCCCTGGACCTCGGCGGAAGGAGAGTGCACGCGCAAGAATTCTGCGCTCAGGTGATAGACCTCGTCGGGCGCGTATTGCAGCTCCAGGGTTTTCGAGGCTTTGTGCAGTTTGATGGCGGTGGGGAGTGGAGTCGTCATGGGGCCGGTCGTCCGTCATTGTGAGGGCCCTTGTGGGAGCGAGCCTGCTCGCGATTGCGGCGTGACGTTCAACATCAATGTTGAACGTTATGGCCTCATCRCGAGCAGGCTCGCTCCCACAGGTCCTGTACCACAGTAGAAGTGACCTACAGGATATAACGGGACAGGTCTTCGTTCTGCGCCAATTCGCCGAGGTGGCTGTTGACGTAGTCAGCGTCGATGCGGATCGGCTCTTCGCTGTGGGTGCTGGCCAGGTCGCTGGCACTGAACGACACCTCTTCGAGCAGGCGCTCAAGCAGGGTGTGCAGGCGACGGGCACCGATGTTCTCGGTCTTCTCGTTGACCTGCCAGGCGATCTCCGCCACGCGTTTGATGCCGTCGGGCTGGAACTCGATGGTCACGCCTTCGGTTTTCAGCAGGGCGCAATACTGCTCGGTGAGCGATGCATGCGGCTCGCAGAGGATGCGCTCGAAGTCTTCCGGCGTAAGGGCCTTGAGTTCGACGCGGATCGGCAGGCGGCCTTGCAGCTCGGGCACCAGATCGCTTGGCTTGCTCAGGTGGAACGCACCGGAAGCGATGAACAGGATGTGGTCGGTCTTGACCATGCCCAGTTTGGTGTTGACCGTGCAGCCTTCGATCAGCGGCAGCAAGTCGCGCTGTACGCCTTCGCGGGACACGTCGACGCCACCGGTATTGCCGCGCTTGGCGACCTTGTCGATTTCGTCGATGAACACGATGCCGTGCTGCTCGACCGCTTCCAGCGCTTTGGCTTTGAGCTCTTCGTCATTGACCAGGCGGCTGGCTTCTTCGTCGCGCACCAGTCTCAGCGCTTCCTTGACCTTGAGCTTGCGGCTCTTGCGCGTGCCCTTGCCCATGTTGGCAAACAGGCTCTGCAACTGGTTGGTCATTTCTTCCATGCCCGGTGGCGCGGAGATATCGACGCCGGACACTTCGGCTACTTCGATTTCAATCTCCTTGTCATCCAGCTGACCTTCGCGCAGGCGCTTGCGGAACAGTTGGCGGGTGTTGGAATCCTGGGCCGGCGCGGAGTCTTCGTTGCTGAAGCCCATGCGTGCCGGTGGCAGCAGTGCATCGAGGATGCGCTCTTCGGCGGCATCTTCGGCGCGATGGCGAACCTTGACCATTTCCTGTTCGCGCAGCAGCTTGATTGCTGCATCGGCGAGGTCGCGAATGATCGACTCGACGTCACGGCCGACATAGCCGACTTCGGTGAACTTGGTCGCTTCGACCTTGATGAACGGCGCGTTGGCGAGTTTGGCCAGGCGACGGGCGATTTCGGTTTTACCGACACCGGTCGGGCCGATCATCAGAATGTTCTTGGGTGTTACTTCAACGCGCAGCTCTTCAGGCAGTTGCATCCGGCGCCAGCGGTTACGCAGGGCGATGGCGACGGCGCGCTTGGCATCGTCCTGGCCGATGATATGGCGACTGAGTTCATGGACGATTTCGCGGGGAGTCATTGGCATAGTAATTGGCGGTCCTCAAGCAAGAATGAGCCGTGGCGCAAGGCCAAAACAGGCTTACTCGGCGAGATCCTGCTCCTCAATGGTGAAGGTGTGGTTGGTGAAGACACAGATGTCGCCGGCGATGCCGAGCGCGGTTTCAACGATTTCGCGGGCTGACAGATCGGTTTTCTTCAGCAGGGCGCTGGCTGCGGCCTGAGCGTAACCGCCGCCGGAACCCATGGCGATCAGGCCTTCTTCGGGTTCGACCACATCGCCGTTACCGGTGATGATCAGAGAGGCGTCTTTGTTGGCGACTGCAAGCATCGCTTCGAGGCGGCTGAGGGAGCGGTCGGTGCGCCACTCTTTGGCGAGTTCGACGGCGGCACGAACCAGATGGCCCTGGTGCTTTTCAAGCTGGCCTTCGAAACGTTCGAAGAGGGTAAAGGCGTCAGCGGTGGCGCCAGCAAAACCGGCGATGACCTGCCCGTGGTACAGGCGGCGAACTTTTTTCGCGTTGCCTTTCATCACGGTATTACCGAGAGAAACCTGGCCGTCGCCGCCCATGACGACTTTGCCGTGGCGGCGAACTGAAACGATGGTGGTCAAGAGAAGAGTCTCCACGCAGCGGGGCGAAAATGCCTTATCCCAACTCATATGGGGGTGGTGAGGCGTTTTTCAACTGCGGGGCGGGAGAGGGGACGAGCGGTGCGAGCGAATCAGAGATGTGGTGTTTATAAGGATGCCATCGCGAGCAGGCTCGCTCCCACAGGGGGTGGTGCATATTCTGTGGGAGCGAGCCTGCTCGCGATGAACGATGACGCGGTGTGACTGAAAGGATCAGCGGCTTTGGCGTTGTTGTAACAACAGGTTGCTGAAGCCGCTGCCAGCCAGTTGTTTCTGGGCGGTGGTCAGCTGTTCGCGGTTGCTGAACGGGCCGACCAGTACGCGGTACCAGGTCTCATCCTTCACCGTGCCGGACTCCACCGAAACCGCCTGGCCGAGCAGAATGATCTGCGCACGAACCTTGTCGGCGTCGGCTTCCTTGCGGAAAGAGCCAGCCTGCAGGAAGAACTTGGTCACCGGCGCCGCTTTCGCCACCGGTGGCGCTGGCGGCGGGGTAACGCCGCTCAGGGCCGCCTGCGCACGCGCGGTGTCGATCTTCGCTGCTTCTGCCGGGGTTACCGGTGCAACAGGTGCAGTCTGCGGCGTCGGCAGGGTTTTCTCCGGCACGGCATCCGGCGGCACGATGACCTCCGATTCCGGCAGCAAGGTGTAGAAGTCATATTTCGGCTTCACCGGCTGCGTCGGGCTCGGCGGGGTCTTGTTGGCCTCGGCGATCTTGCTGGCTTTCTGTTGCTCGACCTTCTCGCGCTTGACGCTTTCGCTACCTTTACCCGGCTCCAGCTTCATCAGGAACACGATGAATGCGCCTACGGTCAGGCCGATGGCCATCCACAGCCATCCCGGAATCGGCTTTTTTGCAGGAGCTTGGTAACGGCTGGCGCCACGCTTTGGTGCTGGTTTTTTCTTGGCAGCCAACTTACATACGCTCCAGAGTTTCCAGACCCAAGAGTTCCAGGCCTTGCTTGAGGGTGCGACCGGTCAATGCGGCGAGGCGCAAGCGGCTTTGCATTTGTGCCGGGGTTTCGGCGCTGAGGATCGGGCAGTTCTCGTAGAAGCTGGAGAACAGGCCGGCAACATCGTACAGGTAGGTGCAGAGGATGTGCGGCGTGCCTTTTTCGGCGACGTTGTTCAGCACTTCACCGAACTGCGCCAGCTTGGCGGCCAGTTCGTGTTCGTGAGTGGCCTCAAGGACGATCTGCCCTTCGACTTCGCTGAAGTCCTTGCCGAGTTTGCGGAACACGCCGGCTACGCGAGTGTAGGCGTACAGCAGGTACGGCGCAGTGTTGCCTTCGAAGTTCAGCATCAGGTCGAAGTTGAAGCTGTAGTCGCTGGTGCGGTGCTTGGATAGGTCGGCGTATTTCACCGCGCCAATGCCCACGACTCTGGCGATGTTGCGCAGGTCGGCTTCGGCGAGCTCAGGGTTCTTTTCCTTCACCAGCGTGTAGGCGCGTTCCTTGGCTTCGTTCAGCAGGTCGATCAGCTTCACGGTGCCGCCATCACGGGTCTTGAACGGACGGCCATCGGCGCCGTTCATGGTGCCGAAGCCCATGTGCTCCATTTCCATTGGATGGGTCACGAAACCGGCCAGGCGAGCCACTTCGAATACCTGCTGGAAGTGCAGGGCCTGGCGCTGGTCGACGAAGTACAGCACTCGATCGGCTTTCAGCACGCCGTTACGGTAGCGCACGGCCGCCAGGTCAGTGGTGGCGTAGAGGTAGCCGCCGTCAGCCTTGACGATGATCACCGGCAGCGGGTCGCCGTCGGCATTCTTGAACTCGTCGAGGAACACGCACTGGGCGCCGTTGCTCTCGACCAGCATGCCTTTGGCCTTGAGGTCGTTGACCACGTTGATCAGGTCGTCGTTGTAGGCACTTTCGCCCATCACGTCGGCCATGGTCAGTTTGACGTTCAGCTGTTCGTAGATTTTCTGGCAGTGGGACAGGGAAATGTCTTTGAACTTGGTCCACAGCGCCAGGCAGTCCGGGTCACCGGCTTGCAGCTTGACCACCAGGCCACGGGCGCGGTCGGCGAATTCTGCGGATTCGTCGAAGCGCTGCTTGGCGGCGCGGTAGAAATTTTCCAGGTCCGACAGCTCGTCGCTGGTAATCGGGTTTTCTTGCAGGTACGCCATCAGCATGCCGAACTGGGTGCCCCAGTCGCCGACGTGGTTCTGACGGATCACTGTATCGCCGAGGAACTCCAGCACGCGCGCCACGCCGTCGCCGATGATGGTCGAGCGCAAGTGACCGACGTGCATCTCTTTGGCCAGGTTCGGCGCCGACAGGTCGACCACGGTGCGCTGCACGGGACCCGCCTTGCGCACGCCGATCCTGGCGTCGGCCAGGGCTGCGTCCAGGCGCGAGGCCAGGGCCTGGGTGTTCTGGAAGAAGTTGAGGAAGCCCGGGCCGGCGATTTCGGTTTTGCTGACGTTTTCGTCAACCGGCAGTGCGGCGATGATTTTTTCCGCCAGATCGCGCGGTTTCATGCCGGCCGGTTTCGCCAGCATCATGGCGATGTTGCTGGCGAAATCGCCGTGAGTCTTGTCACGGGAGTTCTCCACCTGAATCGCCGGCGTCAGGCCTTCAGGCAACACACCGTCGGTAACGAGTTGGGTGAGGGCTTGCTGGATCAACTGGCGAATGGTGTCTTTCATGGTCTTCTCTTTCAACCGCAGAGCGGCGGCGCATCAATGCGCAGGTGGAAAAACTGGGCATTATCCGTTGCGAAGTCGGGCTTGCCAACCATAGCAGGCAGGTTATGGATATGTGGTGACAAATCGGGCGCCATCGCGAGCAGGCTCGCTCCCACAGTGGATCAGCAGTGCTCACCTATTATGTGCCTGGTACAAAATCCCTGTGGGAGCGAGCCTGCTCGCGATGGCAATCGCCGAATCAATACAAATCGACCGGATCGACATCCAAAGACCAGCGCACCGCCCGCCCGCTCGGCATCTGTTCCAGCGCCAGCAACCAGGCGCTCAACAATCGGTGCAGCGGCGCCCGTGCCGTGGCCTGCAACAGCAATTGCGCCCGATAACGTCCGGCCCGACGCTCCATCGGCGCCGGCACCGGCCCCAGCAATTCGATGCCGGTCAGGGTGTGCTCATCCAACAATCGCTCCGCCGCGCTGCAGGCTTCATCGAGGAAACTTTCGGCCTGCCCCGGCTTATGCGCCTCGGCCCGTAACAGCGCCAGGTGCGCGAACGGCGGCAGCCCGGCGGAACGACGTTCGCTCAAGGCCTGCTCGGCAAAGGCGAAATAGCCTTGCTCGGTCAGTTGCACCAACAACGGGTGGTCAGCCAGGTGAGTCTGGATGATCACTTTGCCCGGCTCTTCGGCGCGGCCGGCGCGTCCCGCCACCTGCACAATCAACTGAGCCATGCGTTCACTGGCGCGGAAGTCGCCGGAGAACAGTCCACCGTCGGCATCGAGAATCGACACCAGCGTCACCCGCGGAAAGTGGTGCCCTTTGGCGAGCATCTGCGTGCCGACCAAAATGCACGGCTGGCCTTTCTGAATGGTCGCAAACAACTGATTCATCGCGTCCTTGCGCGAGGTGCTGTCGCGGTCGACCCGCAACACCGGGTAGTCCGGGAACAGAATCCCCAGGCGCTCTTCAGCGCGTTCGGTGCCGGCACCTACGGGGCGCAAATCGACTTTGCCGCATTTCGGGCAGTGCCGAGGGACACGTTCAACGTAGCCGCAATGGTGGCAACGCAGCTCGCCGGAGCGCTGGTGCACGGTCATCCGCGCATCGCAGCGTTGGCACTCGGACATCCAGCCGCAATCGTGGCAGAGCAGGGTGGGCGCAAAACCGCGACGGTTGAGGAACACCAGGACTTGCTGGCCGGCAGCGAGGGTCTGGCCGATCGCCTGCTGCATAGGCCCGGAAATGCCGCTGTCCAGCGGACGGCTTTTGACGTCCAGCCGCAGGAAACGTGGCTGTTTCGCCCCGCCGGCGCGCTCGTTCAGGCGCAGGAGTCCGTAACGACCGGTGTAGGCGTTGTGCAGGCTTTCCAGTGACGGCGTCGCCGAGCCGAGGACAATCGGAATGTTTTCCTGCCGCGCTCGGACCAATGCCAGGTCGCGGGCGTGATAGCGCAAACCTTCCTGCTGTTTATAAGAGCCGTCGTGCTCTTCATCGATGATGATCAGCCCCGGGTTTTTCATCGGTGTGAACAGCGCCGAGCGGGTGCCGATAATAATGTCGGCCTCGCCATCTCGTGCCGCGAGCCAGGATTCCAGCCGTTCGCGGTCATTGACCGCCGAATGCACCAGGGCGATGCGCGCATTGAAGCGCTGTTCGAAGCGCGCCAGGGTCTGCGGCCCGAGGTTGATTTCAGGGATCAGCACCAGCGCCTGCTTGCCGGCCTCAAGGGTTTCTCGGATCAGCTGCAAATAGACTTCGGTCTTGCCGCTGCCGGTGACCCCGGCCAGCAGGAACGCATGGAAACTGTCGAAGCCTGCGCGGATCGCTTCATACGCGGCGCGCTGTTCCGGGTTCAGCGGCAGCTCCGGTTGCGCCAGCCAGTGTTCGTGACGCTCGCCGGGGGCGTGTTTGCGGATATCCACTTGCACCAGTTCTTTGGCCAGCAACAGGTCAAGGCTGTCCTTGCTCAGCATCAGTTTGCTCAGCAGTTGGTGAGCAACGCCATGCGGGTGCTGGGCCAGCGTCGCCAACGCCTCGCGCTGACGCGGAGCACGGGCGATACGCGGATCATCCAACTTGGCGCCCGGAGTGATCGACCAGAACCGCTCCTGGCGCGCTTCGGCCATTTCACCCTGGCGCAACAATACCGGCAGCGCCCAGCTCAAGGTGTCGCCGAGGCTGTGCTGGTAATACTGGGAAGTCCACAGGCACAACTTGAACAGCGCTGCCGGTAGCGGTGGCGTGGCGTCGAGCAGGGCCAGTGCCGGTTTCAGTTTGTCGGCCGGGACTTCGCTGTGGCTGGTGACTTCCACCAGGATCCCGATCATCTCGCGGCGGCCGAACGGCACCCGCAACCGCATGCCCGGATGCAAATGCGCGCGCAGGACTCCCGCCGGGGCACGGTAGTCGAACAGGCGGCGCAGGGGCGAAGGCAGGGCGAGGCGCAAAATGGCGTCGGGCACGCGGGGGGATCTCATTGAACAGGCGGTAAAGAAGGGTCGGAGCCTAGCAGACGGTCGGTGCAGTGTCCTCCATTAGGAAAGCGTTCGAGAGCTGGCGAGTGGATTTTAATGCCGTGCAAGGCGCCGCGACGAGCCATAGCGCGCTATGGGGAGGAGCGGCAACGTCGCATGGCATTAAAAGCCGCCGCCAGAATCGAACAGTCTTTTCTGATGGAGGACACTTTGGACAGCTTGCGTGATCGCAAAGGTCTGGTAGAATCCGCGGCCTAATTACGTGCGGTATTCAACAATAGTGTTGGGTGGCGGCACGCTAGCCTGAGGAAGACACCATGAAAGCCGATATCCATCCAGATTACCCAGTCATTGCTGTTACCTGCAGCTGTGGCAACAAGTTCGAAACCCGTTCGACCTTCGGCAAAGCTCTGCCGATCGACGTTTGCAACGAGTGCCACCCGTTCTACACCGGTAAGCAGAAGACTCTGGATACCGGCGGCCGTGTACAGAAGTTCGCCGATCGTTTCGGTGCTTTTGGCAAAAAAGCCTAAGACTGATCATGTTGGAAAGTCGTTTCGACTTCTCCAGACTGATGAAAAAGGCGCCCCTAGCGGGCGCCTTTTTTATGTCCGCGATTTGGCTCTCCAGCGCCCACGCCCTCTGTCCTGCGCCAGCCAGTCAGCTGGAAGCTGTCAGCGTGCAACGCGTGGTCGATGGCGACACGGTGCGCCTGAGCGACGGCCGCAATGTGCGCATGATCGGTTTGAATACCCCGGAACTGGGCAAGAAAGGTCGCTCCGACGAGCCATTCGCGGCGGCTGCACGCAAACGTCTGCAAGCGTTGGTGGCGGCAAGCGACGGACGGTTGGGTTTGCTGGCGGGACAAGAGGGTAAGGATCGTTACGGGCGCACCCTGGCTCATCTCTATAGTGCCAACGGTGACAATCTTGAAGCGCAGATGCTCGCCGAGGGGCTTGGTTACCTGGTGGCAGTGGCACCGAACGTCGATTTTGTCAGTTGCCAACAGGCCGCCGAACACACTGCGCGGCAGGCCAGGCTGGGGTTGTGGCGGCAGTCACCTGTGCTGAAAACGGAGCAGATCAACCAATCGGGTTTTGCGCTGCTCAGCGGACGTGTGAGCAAGGTTCAGCGCAATCGTGGCGGAATTTGGATCGAGTTGCAGGATTCGGTTGTATTGCACGTTGCACCCAATCTGTTCGGTCAATTCGATATGGCGGCTCTGGAGCGGCTCAACGGCAAGCGGATCGAGGCGCGTGGCTGGGTGATCGATCGCTCACGGCGCGGTGGTCTGGATTCCGGTCAAGCGCGCTGGTTATTGCCATTGACCCATCCGGCCATGCTGCAAGCTGTACCGTGAAAAGAAATTGTCGACATTTTTTAAGTTGATTGTGAACAGTTGAGCCCTTATGTTCCGTGGCTCTTGGCCCAAAGTCGTAGGGTAGGGCGCTTGACAGGGGTGACCGGTCAGTCTTGTGGGGACTTTGCGACGCGAGTATCCTCGGCGGTCCGTCGTTCAACAGTAAAAGCGGAATGCCCACATGTCTGATTTGAAAACTGCCGCTCTCGAATATCACGCCCATCCTCGTCCAGGTAAGCTGAGTGTCGAGCTCACCAAGGCCACCGCTACCGCCCGCGATCTGTCGCTGGCCTACAGCCCCGGCGTAGCCGAACCAGTACGCGAAATCGCCCGCGATCCTGAACTGGCCTACAAATACACCGGCAAGGGCAACCTGGTTGCAGTCATTTCCGATGGCACCGCGATTCTCGGCCTGGGTAACCTTGGCCCATTGGCTTCCAAGCCGGTGATGGAAGGTAAAGGCGTGCTGTTCAAGCGCTTCGCCGGTATCGACGTGTTCGACATCGAAGTCGACTCTGAAAGCCCGCAAGCCTTCATCGACACCGTCAAGCGTATCTCCATCACCTTCGGTGGCATCAACCTGGAAGACATCAAGGCACCCGAGTGCTTTGAGATCGAACGTGCTCTGATCGAGCAGTGCGACATTCCGGTGTTCCACGATGACCAGCACGGCACCGCGATCGTGACCGCTGCCGGCATGATCAACGCCCTGGAAATCGCTGGCAAAACCCTGCCGGAAGCCAAGATCGTCTGCCTGGGCGCTGGCGCTGCCGCTATCTCCTGCATGAAGTTGCTGGTGAGCATGGGCGCCAAGATCGAAAACATCTTCATGGTTGACCGTACCGGCGTGATCCACTCCGAGCGTGACGACCTGAACCAGTACAAAGCTGTCTTCGCTCACGCGACCGACAAGCGTACGCTGACTGACGCCCTGAAAGGTGCAGACGTGTTCGTTGGCCTGTCCGGCCCGAACCTGCTGAGCGCTGAAAACCTGATGCTGATGGCGGCCAACCCGATCGTGTTCGCGTGCTCGAACCCTGATCCGGAAATCGCCCCGGAACTGGCTCACGCCACCCGTAACGACGTGATCATGGCGACTGGTCGTTCGGACTACCCGAACCAGGTGAACAACGTACTGGGCTTCCCGTTCATTTTCCGTGGTGCTCTGGACGTTCGCGCCAAGCGCATCAACGAAGAGATGAAAGTGGCTGCGGCCAACGCTCTGCGTGAATTGGCCAAGCTGCCAGTGCCTCAGGAAGTGTGTGACGCTTACGGTGGCATCAAGCTGGAATTCGGTCGTGAGTACATCATTCCGAAGCCAATGGATGCGCGTTTGATCACTGTGATCTCGGATGCTGTGGCCAAGGCTGCAATCGAGACGGGTGTGGCGACTCTGCCGTATCCGAAGAACTACCCGCTGAAAAGCGTGGATGACGTGTTCAACGGCTAAGCCGTTGTAGCGTCCCCTAAAAAGCCCCGGCTCTCGCGAGTCGGGGTTTTTTTATGCCTGTCATTTACCATGCAAGCTGGCTTGCCTGCGAAGGCGGCCTGACAGTCGACCAACCTCTCGCAGGTGTACCCCAATCAAAACTGTGGGAGCGAGCCTGCTCGCGAAGGCGGCCTAATAGCCGACCAACCTCTCGCAGGTGTACATATCCATTCCTGCGGTAACGGCCGCTTAGGATTTCGCCCTTACGGCGAGGCACTTTTGGCAAACGCCCCAAAAGTACCCAAAAGGTCTCGCCCCAAGCGTACGGCACCTCGCCTAGGCTCGGCGTACCCTCACTCCGGTGTCCATCAGGGGGCATCGCCTACGGTCTGCTTCGCGACGACCTCCTCTCGATGTGTCCGGCTGCGCCGTACGGCGCTGCGCGCCCACCCCCCCTGATGAACACCTCCACTCGGCCTCCCGAAGGGGCGGGTGGATCAAGATCAACAGCAAAGCACGGCGACCTACCGGTCGGCCTGAGTGGTTGGGGCGTGAACGGCTTTAGATCGTTCCCGCACGCAGCAAAGGAATGCCGCCAGGGACGCTCCGCGTTCCGCTTCACGAGCTGACGCAGAGCGTAGGAACGATCATTTGTGTAATGCCCGTAGGATGAGGCCGGAACTTGATGACAGCATCACGGGCACCGTAGAAATCTCCGACAAGTCTTTAAGGTTGCCCCTCGGAAGCGTGGCCTCTAGCCTTTGATCGTCGCTGCCCATTCAGCGACCGGATTTGACCGTCCGTATAAATCAAGGCGCACCAGCGCCCAAGACCTATTCCAGGCGCTTTTTTTGCGTCTGAGGTATCGTGTCATGGCGGCTGTGCGTGGGACACCTTCGGGTGTGCCGGGTTCCTTGATTCCTGGTCGGTCAACCCGCGTACAGCTGCCACCTTTTCGTTTGACCGCGGACGGTGGTAGCTCCAACAATCAAGGAGCTCCATCATGATCAAAGAAACCCCTAATCCCCCAGAACACGACGACGTCTCCCCCTACGAATCCCTCGATTCAAAAAAGCTCCACGACGCTGCGCACCGCGCCCTCGATCACTACCTGAAACCCACCCTCGCCAAACTGCGCTTCAGCGACTTGCGCTCAGACCGCTTGTTCAGCGTTTCACCCGACGTAGGCCTCGAAAGCCTGTTGGCCAATGCCTCAGAGGATCTGGCCTCAGTCAAGGTCATGGCCGCCGACCTGGCATTCGAAATCGAGGGTTCGCGCCGCAGTGTGGCGTTGGCGATTTGCCGGATGGTCGATGGTGCTTTGTTGTTGGTGGACAAGGCGCTGGATGACTACAACCCGTCGGAGTCGGACCAGTTTTACGTCAAAGAGTAGAACTGCGAACTCCAGACGCAAAAAAGCCCCGCCTTCAAACGAAGAGCGGGGCTTTTTGTTGGGGCTGCGCGATCAGAACAGGTCGATCGGCGCCGCTTCGTCCGCGGGCAGTGGGCTGCCCGGTGCATTGCCGTTGCCCAGTTCGTTGATCGATGGCGGGGAGTCTTCGGACTTGAACAGCTCGAAGTAGGCGCCTGGCGTGCTTGGGGTGGCTGCACGGCCGCTGACCGGGTCAACCCGCAGGCTGAGGATGCCTTCCGGCTCGGCCTGGGTATGCGGTGGTTTGCCTTTGAGCGCGGCGCTCATGTAGTTCATCCAGATCGGCAGCGCCACGGTGCCACCGAACTCGCGCTTGCCAAGGCTTTCCGGTTGGTCGAAACCGGTCCAGACCGTGGTCACGTAATCAGCGTTGTAGCCCGAGAACCAGGCGTCCTTGGATTCGTTGGTGGTCCCGGTCTTGCCCGCGATGTCGCTGCGGCCCATGGCCAGGGCGCGACGTCCGGTACCGAGCTTGATCACGTCTTCAAGCATGCTGTTGAGGATGAAGGTGGTGCGCCCGTCGATGATCCGTTCTGCGACGGCCGGTGCTTGTGTGGTGGTTTGCGCCACCGGGGCTTCGCCTGGTGTCGGGTTGACCGTAAAGGTGTTGCTCACTGGCGCTGCGATCCCGTTGCTGGCGATATCGCCTTTTGGCACGCTTGGCGGGTTGGCGACGAATAGTGTGTCACCGTTGCGGCTTTCGATCTTGTCGATGATGTACGGGGTGATCTTGTAGCCGCCGTTGGCAAAGGTGCTCCAGCCGGTGGCGATTTCCATCGGCGTCAGYGTTGCGGTGCCCAGGGCCAGCGACAGGTTGCGCGGCAAGTCCTGCTTGTTGAAGCCGAACTTGCTGATGTAGTCGATGGTGCGATCGACGCCCAGCGCCTGGAGCAGGCGGATCGATACCAGGTTGCGCGACTTGTAGAGCGCTTCACGCATGCGGATCGGGCCGAGGAAGGTGTTGGTGTCGTTCTTCGGACGCCAGACCTTGTCCAGGTACTCGTCGACGAACACGATCGGTGCGTCGTTCACCAGCGTTGCCGGGGTGTAGCCGTTATCCAGCGCAGCGCTGTAGACGAATGGCTTGAAGCTTGAGCCCGGTTGGCGCTTGGCCTGCATGGCGCGGTTGTAGTTGCTCTGCTCGAAAGCGAAGCCGCCGACCAGCGCGCGGATGGCGCCGTTTTGAGGGTCCAGCGAAACCAGTGCGCTTTGGGCGACCGGAATCTGGCTGAACTTCAGGGCGTTGTCCGCTTGGCGCTGTACGCGAATCAGGTCGCCGACCTGGGCGACGTCTGATGGCTGCTTCGGTGCCGGGCCCATGCTGTTGGTGTTCAGGAACGGGCGCGCCCATTTCATGCTGTCCCAGCTGACATGTTCTTCGCCGTTGCGGGTCAGGACCTGCACGCCGTTTTTCTCGATCAGGGTGACGATGGCCGGTTCCAGGCCGCTGATGGTGCGCTGCTTGGTCAGTTCCGTGGCCCAGGCATCGGGCGTCTTGCCCGGCAGGCGGGATTCAGGGCCGCGGTAGCCGTGACGCTGATCGTAGGTGATCAGGCCTTCATGAACGGCGGTGTTGGCCATTTCCTGAAGGTTGCTCGGTACGGTCGTGGTGACGCGGAAACCTTCGGTGTAGGCATCGCTGCCATAACGGCCGACCATTTCGGCACGGGCCATTTCAGCGATGTACGGCGCGTTCACTTCCGGCGTCGGCACGTGATAGCTGGCGTTCAGCGGCTCGTTGATCGCGGCCTGATACGCTGCTTCGTCAATTTTCCCGAGCTTGTACATGCGCCCCAGGATCCAGTCGCGACGTTCTTTGCTGCGCGCCGGGTTGGCCAGCGGGTTGAAGCGCGAAGGGGCTTTCGGCAGGCCGGCGATCATCGCCATCTGCGCCAGGCTGACGTCGCGGATCGACTTGCCGTAATACACCTGCGCCGCCGCCTCGATGCCGTAGGCGCGGTTGCCCAGATAGATCTTGTTCACGTAGAGCTCAAGGATCTCGTCCTTGGTCAACTGACGCTCGATYTGCAGGGCCAGGAGGATTTCSGTGGTCTTGCGCGAGAAGCTGCGTTCGCTGSTSAGGAAGAAGTTCTTCGCCACCTGCATGGTGATGGTGCTGCCGCCGGATTGAATGTGTCCGCTTTTGACCAGTTGGCTCGCGGCACGCATCAGGCTGCTGGGGTCGACGCCATAGTGATTGGCGAAGTTGTCGTCTTCGGCACTGAGTAACGCATTGATGAAATTCGGTGGGATGTCGGCGAAGCGGATCGGCGTGCGGCGCATTTCGCCAAACTCGGCGATCAATTTGCCGTCGCTGCTGTAGACCCGCAAAGGAATCTGCAACTGAATGCTTCTCAGCGCCTCCACGGATGGCAATCCCGGACTAAGGTAAAGAAAAGCGCCGCTCAGACCGAGGAGCAGTCCGCAGAAAACGGCGACGATGGACCACCCGAAAAATTTCAGCAGACGAATCAAGGCTTTTGGACATCCAGGGTAAAGAATGAATTAGGCGTCAGGGCATTCAAGGTAAGCAAGGGTCGACCCGCGCTTGAGAAAGCGGAAAAAACGCTGGCCATTATAAGCATTTTTCCGCCAAAAGCGCATTTGGCGCCTCTGTCAAGACGCAGCTATTGAACGCAATGAATCATAAAGAGTCCGTAACTCACGGATAGTCATAGGGAATTGCAAGTGCTGGGACTCTTCAATAAAAAAAGCCGCACGCTTTTGGGGATCGATATCAGCTCCACTTCGGTGAAGCTTCTCGAGCTAAGCCGTGCAGGCAATCGATACCGGGTCGAAGCCTACGCGGTAGAGCCGTTGCCGACCAATGCCGTGGTCGAAAAAAATATCGCCGAACTCGAAGGTGTCGGGCAGGCATTGTCCCGGGTGTTGCTCAAGGCCAAAACCAGCGTCAAGAGTGTCGCGGTGGCGGTTGCCGGATCGGCGGTCATCACCAAGATCATCGAAATGGACGCCGGGCTTTCCCCTGATGAGATGGAAAATCAGCTGAAGATTGAAGCTGACCAATACATTCCCTATCCCCTCGAAGAAGTCGCCATCGATTTTGAAGTGCAGGGCGTTTCCCGGCGTAATCCCGAGCGGGTCGATGTATTGCTGGCGGCCTGTCGCAAGGAAAACGTCGAAGTTCGCGAAGCCGCGTTGGCCCTTGCCGGCCTGACCGCACGGGTCGTCGATGTCGAGGCGTACGCGCTGGAGCGTTCATTCGGCTTGCTGACGGCACAGTTGGCCGGCGTGACCGAGCGCTCGACGGTAGCCGTGGTCGACATCGGTGCCACCATGACCACCTTGAGCGTGCTGTCCAACGGCCGAATCATCTACACCCGCGAGCAGTTGTTCGGCGGTCGTCAGTTGACGGAGGAAATCCAGCGCCGCTATGGCATGACCGTCGAACAGGCCGGTCTTGGAAAAAAACAGGGTGGCTTGCCTGAAGACTACGCCAGCGAAGTCCTGCAACCGTTCCGCGAGGCGCTGGTGCAGCAGGTTTCGCGATCGTTGCAGTTCTTTTTCGCCTCGGGTCAGTACAACGCGATCGACTACATCCTGCTGGCCGGTGGCACAGCCTCGGTCACCGGGCTGGATCGACTGATCGAGCAACGCTTGGGCACGCCGACGCAGGTGGCCAATCCGTTTGCGGACATGACATTGAGCAGCAAGGTCAACGCCGGCGCCCTGGCCAGTGATGCGCCGGCGCTGATGATCGCCTGCGGCCTGGCGTTGAGGAGTTTCGACTGATGGCGCGGATCAATCTTCTTCCTTGGCGCGAAGAGCTGCGTGAGGAGCGTCGCAAGCGCTTCCTGTTGGGGTTGGCCGGCGCGCTGGCGGCGGCGGTAGGGGTGATTTTTCTGGGTGACCAGGCCATCAGCAGTGCGATTGATCGACAGGTCGCCCGCAACGATTACGTCGGCAAACAGATCGCCGTGCTGGATGACCGGATCAAGCAGATCAGCGATCTGAAAACCCGTCGTCGGCAACTCGTGGAGCGGATGCGGATCATCCAGGACTTGCAAGGCAATCGATCGGTCAGCGCACGTATTTTCGATCAACTGGCGCGCAGGCTGCCGGACGGGGTGTATTTCACCGACGTGAAACTGGTCGATAAAACGCTGTCCATCAGCGGGGCGGCAGAATCGAACAATCGCGTCTCGGAGTTGTTGCGCAACCTCGATGCCTCCGACCGGTTCGAGTCGCCGAACCTGGCCGAGGTCAAAGCGACCACGGCCGGCGCGCTGGATCAGGCCAACGTGTTTCAGTTGACTGTTCGTCAGTCTCAACCGGCCGCAGCGGAGGACGCGAAATGAGTCCGTCCCAATGGTTCGAGGGGTTGCGCAAGGTCGATATCAACGACCTGGACCTGAACAACATAGGCTCCTGGCCCACGGCGATCAAAGGCCTGGCCAGCGGGCTGCTGATCGTGCTGGTGTTGGCGCTGGGCTACAGCTTTTACCTCAAGGATCTTGAAGATCAGCTTGAGCAGGCCCGCGCCGGGGAAGCCACCCTCAAGGAGCAGTTCGCGAGCAAGGCGCACATGGCGGCCAATCTGGAGCGCTACATCGAGCAGATGAAAGCAATGGAAACCTCCTTCGGCGTGCTGTTGCGGCAGTTACCCGGCGATACCGAGGTGCCCGGTCTGCTGGAAGACATCACTCGCACCGGATTGGGCAGCGGGCTGGAGTTTGAAGAGATCAAGCTGCTGCCGGAAGTCACCCAGCAGTTCTACATCGAGCTGCCGATCCAGATCACTGTCACTGGCGCCTACCATGACCTGGCGACCTTCGTCAGTGGCGTCGCCAACCTCCCGCGGATCGTCACCCTGCACGATTTCAACGTCGAGCCGGTCGTTCCGGGCAGCGGCGCGAAACTGCGCATGAACATCCTGGCCAAGACTTACCGCTACAACGACAAGGGGTTGCAGAAATGAACGCGGCCCGATGGTTTTCGCTGGCTGTGCTGCTGGGAGGGCTTGCCGGTTGCGGCAACGGTAACGACTTCAGCGATCTGGACGCCTACATGAACGAGGTACGCCTGCACCCGCCCGGCAAGATCGAGCCGGTGCCGACGTTCAGGTCCTACGAGACATTCACTTACAGTGCTGCGTCGTTGCGCAGTCCGTTTTCACCGCAGATCAGGGTCGACCTGGCAGGTCGAAAACCGGGGGCACGCAACGTCAAGCCCGATCCGAGCCGGGTCAAGCAATACCTTGAAGGTTTCAACATCGAGCAGTTTGAAATGGTCGGCACTATTTCCAATGCGTCCGGCGCCTTTGCGCTGCTGCGCGGTGCCGGTGGGGTGCATCGGCTGAAGGTCGGTGACTACCTGGGGCGCAACGATGGCCGGATCGTGGCCATCAGCGACTCGCAAGTCGATGTGGTCGAAATCGTTCCCGATGGCCAAGGTGTCTGGCTGGAGCGAGCGCGGACTATTCCTTTGAAAGAGCACTCATAGTGGAACTCGTATCATGAACAGGATCTTCTCAACCCTCGGTCTTTCGCTATGGATGGCGCTGCTTTCTCCGATGGTGCAGGCAGCCAATCTCAAAGCGCTGGATGTCGCCGCGCTGCCGGGTGATCGCATCGAGTTGAAACTGGCTTTCGACGGGCCACCGCCGACGCCTCATGGCTATACCACTGATCAGCCGGCACGCATCGCCCTCGATCTGCCGGGTGTGAGCAGCCAACTGGCGAGCAAGACGCGGGATCTGGGAGGCGGCAACGCTCGCAGTGCGACAGTGGTCGAGGCCAAGGACCGCACCCGTTTGATCATCAACCTGACACAGTTGACGCCTTACAGCACGCGAGTCGAGGGCAACACGCTGTTCGTGGTGATTGGGCAGGCTGCCGCTCAGAAACCCCGGCCCGCGGCACCGCGAGTGGCGAGCGCTATGCCAGTGGCAGCCAAGACTTATGCTCCCGTGATCAAGGCCATTCGCGGCGTGGATTTTCAGCGCGGTGCGCAGGGTGAAGGCAATGTCGTCATTGATTTGTCAGACGCCGGTATAAGCCCGGACATCCAGGAACGTGACGGCAAGATCATCCTCACCTTCGCCAAAACCCAGCTGCCTGAACGGTTGCGGGTTCGTCTGGACGTCAAGGATTTCGCCACGCCGGTGCAGTTCGTCAACGCCAGTGCGTCCGCCGATAAAGCGAGCATCAGCATTGAGCCCGGTGGTACATATGACTATTCGACTTACCAGACCGATAACAAGCTGACCGTCAGCGTCCGCCCGATGACCGTCGACGATCTGCAGAAGCGCAACGCAGAGCGCTTCGCCTACAGCGGCGAGAAGCTGTCGTTGAATTTTCAGGACATCGACGTGCGCTCGGTGCTGCAACTGATTGCCGATTTCACCAATCTCAATCTGGTGGCCAGCGACACGGTGCAGGGCAGCATTACCTTGCGCCTGCAAAACGTGCCGTGGGATCAGGCGCTGGATCTGGTGCTCAAGACCAAAGGGTTGGACAAGCGCAAGATCGGCAACGTCTTGCTGGTCGCGCCGGCAGACGAGATTGCCGCCCGCGAGCGCCAGGAGCTGGAGTCGCGCAAGCAGATCGCCGAGCTGGCGCCGCTGCGCCGTGAGCTGTTGCAGGTCAACTACGCCAAGGCGGCGGATATCGCCAAGCTGTTCCAGTCGGTGACCAGCGCCGAGGCGAAAGTCGACGAGCGTGGCTCGATCACTGTCGACGAGCGAACCAACAATATCATCGCCTACCAGACCCAGGATCGCCTGGATGAGCTACGGCGAATCGTCGCTCAGTTGGATATTCCGGTACGCCAGGTGATGATCGAGGCGCGGATCGTCGAAGCCAACGTCGACTACGACAAAAGCCTCGGCGTGCGTTGGGGCGGCTCGGTCCGCAACAAGGGTAACTGGAATGCCTCCGGGGTCAGCAACGGGGCCAACGCCTCATCGACCATTGGTACGCCGGGCAGCACCAGCACCAACTCACCGTTCGTCGACATGGGCGCGGCGGGAAATACGTCGGGGATAGGCATCGCCTTCATCACCGATAACGTGTTGCTGGACCTTGAGCTGACGGCCATGGAGAAGACCGGTAACGGCGAAATCGTCTCTCAACCCAAAGTGGTCACCTCCGACAAGGAAACCGCGAAGATCCTCAAAGGCACGGAAATCCCCTATCAGGAAGCCAGCTCCAGCGGCGCGACATCAGTGGCGTTCAAGGAGGCTTCGCTGTCTCTGGAGGTAACGCCGCAGATCACCCCGGACAACCGCATCATCATGGAGGTCAAGGTCACCAAGGATGAGCCGGACTACCTGAACAAAGTGCAGGATGTTCCGCCGATCAAGAAGAACGAGGTCAATGCCAAGGTACTGGTCAACGATGGCGAAACCATCGTCATTGGCGGGGTTTTCTCAAATACTCAGAGCAAGGTTGTAGATAAGGTGCCATTTCTCGGTGATGTGCCGTATCTTGGCCGCCTTTTCCGGCGTGACGTGGTGTCGGAGAAAAAATCCGAGCTGCTGGTATTTCTCACTCCGCGTATCATGAATAACCAGGCGATTGCTGTGAGTCATTGATTCTGTGCGAAATTTGATTCTTGTTGGGCCGATGGGTGCTGGAAAAAGCACCATCGGTCGCTTGTTGGCCAAAGAGCTGCGCCTGCCGTTCAAGGATTCCGATAAGGAAATTGAATTGCGCACGGGCGCCAATATCCCGTGGATCTTCGACAAAGAAGGCGAACCCGGCTTTCGCGACCGCGAGCAGGCGATGATCGCCGAGCTGTGCGCGCTCGATGGCGTGGTGCTGGCGACGGGCGGTGGCGCGGTGATGCGCGAAGCCAATCGTCTGGCCCTGCATGCTGGCGGGCGCGTGGTGTATCTGCACGCATCCGTCGAGCAGCAGGTCGGGCGCACCGCGCGCGATCGCAATCGTCCGCTGTTGCGTACTGCCGATCCGGCAAAAACCCTCCGGGATCTGCTGGCATTGCGCGATCCGCTGTATCGGGAAATCGCCGACCTGGTGGTGGAAACCGATGAGCGGCCGCCGCGGATGGTAGTCCTGGACATCCTGGAACGCTTGCAGCAGCTGCCTCCCCGTTAATGCACAGGGCGAAATGCGCTATCCTCGGCTCCGGTCATGACCGCTCGAAGGTGTGGCGCATGACGAACGGGCAGCGTCACACACGCAGATGTTGTCAGTCGATAATGTAAGGCACGACGCCTGATTCCAACTTCACTGTGGGGACACATGCAGACACTTAAGGTCGATTTAGGCGAGCGAAGCTACCCGATCCATATTGGCGAAGGGTTGCTGGATCAGCCCGAACTGCTGGCGCCGCATATCGCCGGGCGGCAAGTCGCGATCATCTCCAACGAGACCGTTGCGCCGCTGTATCTAGAGCGTCTGACCCGCAGCCTTGCACAGTTTTCGGTTATTTCCGTGGTTCTGCCCGACGGTGAAGCCTTCAAGAACTGGGAAACCCTGCAAACCATCTTTGACGGCCTGCTCACCGCTCGCCATGACCGCCGCACTACCGTGATCGCCCTGGGCGGCGGTGTGATTGGCGACATGGCCGGTTTTGCCGCCGCCTGTTACCAGCGTGGTGTCGATTTCATCCAGGTTCCGACCACCTTGCTGTCGCAAGTCGACTCTTCGGTGGGCGGCAAGACCGGCATCAACCACCCGTTGGGCAAAAACATGATTGGCGCCTTCTATCAGCCGAACGTCGTGTTGATCGATACCGCCACGCTCAATACCTTGCCGGCTCGCGAGCTGTCGGCGGGTCTGGCGGAAGTCATCAAGTACGGGTTGATCTGCGATGAGCCGTTCCTGACCTGGCTCGAAGACAACGTCGATCGCTTGCGGGCACTGGATCAAACGGCCCTGACCTACGCTATCGAACGCTCCTGCGCGGCCAAGGCTGCTGTGGTCGGTGCCGACGAACGCGAGTCTGGCGTGCGCGCGACGCTCAATTTGGGCCATACCTTCGGCCACGCCATCGAAACCCACATGGGCTATGGTGTCTGGCTACATGGTGAGGCGGTGGCTGCTGGCACTGTAATGGCCCTGGAAATGTCTTCGCGCCTGGGCTGGATCAGCGACCAGGAGCGTGATCGCGGCATTCGCCTGTTCCAGCGGGCCGGGTTGCCGGTCATCCCGCCAGAAGAGATGACAGAAGCCGATTTTCTCGAACACATGGCAATTGACAAGAAAGTAATCGACGGTCGTTTGCGACTGGTATTGTTGCGCCGCATGGGCGAAGCCGTAGTGACCGACGATTATCCGAAAGAGGTTTTACAGGCCACGCTGGGAGCGGATTACCGCGCCCTGGCTCAGCTTAAAGGTTAATAAGATCCCGATGACTAGTTTGCATGCCGACGAGGCGTTCCTCGGCCATTACCAGTTGAGTCACGACCCTTTCGCTCCACGGGTGCCTGGCTTCAAGTTTTTCCCTGCCCAGCGCAAGCCCGTGCTGGGGCAACTGCATCACCTGGCCCGTTACAGCCAGTTGTTGCTGGTGGTTACCGGCCCGCAAGGCAGTGGCAAAACCCTGTTGCGTCAGGCGCTGGTAGCCAGCACCAACAAGCAGTCGGTGCAGAGCGTGGTGGTTTCCGCTCGTGGTGCCGGTGATGCGGCGGGTGTGTTGCGTCAGGTGGCGCAGGCGCTGAACGTTGCCCAGGCTGAAGTCGGCGCGATTCTCAAGCAAGTGGTGCAGCTCGCACTGACCGGTCAGGAAGTCTACTTGCTGGTCGATGACGCCGAGCAACTCGACGAGTCCGCCCTTGAAGCGCTACTGGCGTTGGCGGCGGGTGCGCCGGAAGGTCGTCCGCACGTGTTCCTGTTCGGTGAGTCGTCGCTGATCGYTGAACTTGAGCAACTGAGCACCGAGGAAGAGCGCTTCCACGTCATCGAACTGCAACCTTACGCCGAAGAAGAAACCCGCGAATACCTGGCCCAGCGACTCGAAGGCGCCGGTCAGGGAATCGAACTTTTCTCTGCGAATCAGATCTCTGAGATACACGAAAGCTCCGATGGATGGCCTGGAAACATCAATCAGGTCGCCCGCGATGCGATGATCGAAGCCATGATTGCTAGCCGCTCAGCGGTCAAGCGTCCAAGTATGGGGTTCAATATGCCGAAGAAACACGTATTGGCGATATCTGCCGTAGTCGTGGTCGCGGTGGCCGCAGCCTGGTTGATGCCAGGTCGCAGCAAGGCACCAGCCACCGGCGCGCCCGCCAATGAGCAGGCGCAATTGCCACTGGGCACACCAAAGCCGAACGGCGGTGCTCCGGCGGTCGAGTTCGCCGGTAATACCCAGCCGATGCCATTGCCGCTGGTCGGACAATCGCAGCCGGTTATGCGCGGCCCATTGGCGGAAGCTGCGGGCGGTATCACTGAAGGCGACGACGGCGTGCCGGTCGAAGGCTCCAGCGCCAAACCGCCTACCGTGACCACCACTGCGCCGCCAGCCGGTATTCCGGCCGGTCCGACGCCAGCACCTGCGCCAGCGCCTGCGGCCAAGCCAACACCTGCTGCCAAGCCGGCGCCTGCGCCGACTCAGGTCGCTACCGCCAAGCCTGCTCCTGCACCTGCTCCTGCGGTCAAACCGGCTCCAGTGGCCAAGCCTGCCCCGGTCGCCAAGGCTGTCGAGAAGCCGGTCGAGAAACCGGCGACCGTCGCCAAAGCAGCAACCGGCGGTACCTGGTACGCAGGTCAGGCGCCAGGCAACTATGTGGTGCAAATCCTCGGCACCAGCTCTGAAGCCACGGCGCAGAACTTCGTCAAGGAGCAGGGCGGCGAGTACCGCTATTTCAAGAAAGTCCTCAACGGCAAACCGCTTTACGTCATCACTTACGGTAGCTTCGCCAACCGCGATGCAGCCGTTACCGCCATCAAGGCCTTGCCAGCGAAGGTTCAGGCTGGTAAACCTTGGCCTCGCTCTGTCGCCAGCGTCCAACAGGAACTGGCAACAGCTCGCTGAAGATTCGGCGGCCTTACCCAGGCCGCCTCTCCCGGCACCTCAAAATTTCTGCAAGCGCATGTGGCTGTCAAAGCCGCGTGCCTTGTGGCGTCTGCGTCACAGTAGTCTTTGAGTCGTTGCGGTCAACATTAAAAATGTTTTGACTAGCACAGCATATCGCTTTAAACCTTTCACAAATGCGACATAGATTTGCGACATTTCGTCGTCAAATTTGTGAGCCTCTGTGTCGGTGTGTACAATGACCTCCCTTTTGCCCCCGCAAAGCTGGCGTACGTTCGGCGTGGAAGGTAACTGGCTGAATTGAAAAGAAATTTGTCTCGATAAGAGGCAGCCTGGTGAGAAAGTGTCTATGAAAGCAGGTCTGTACCAACCAGATGAATTCAAGGATAACTGCGGTTTCGGCCTGATAGCCCATATGCAGGGCGAACCCAGTCATACCCTGTTGCAAACGGCCATTGAGGCCCTGACCTGCATGACCCACCGCGGTGGGATCAACGCTGACGGCAAAACCGGCGACGGTTGCGGTCTGCTGATGCAAAAGCCTGACGTGTTCCTGCGAGCGATCGCCCAGGAAACGTTTGGTATTGAATTGCCCAAGCAATACGCCGTGGGCATGGTGTTCTTCAACCAGGACCCGGTAAAAGCCGAAGCGGCTCGCGAGAACATGAACCGCGAGATCCTGGCGGCCGGCCTGCAACTGGTGGGTTGGCGCAAAGTGCCGATCGACACCAGCGTTCTCGGCCGTCTGGCACTCGAGCGCCTGCCACAGATCGAACAAGTGTTCATCGGCGGTGCTGGCCTGAGCGATCAGGACATGGCCGTCAAGCTGTTCACCTCCCGTCGTCGCTCGTCCGTGGCTAACGCCGCCGACCTCGACCACTACGTTTGCAGCTTTTCGCACAAGACCATCATTTACAAAGGCCTGATGATGCCGGCGGATCTGACCGCCTTCTATCCAGACCTCAGCGACCAGCGCCTGCAAACCGCGATCTGCGTGTTCCACCAGCGCTTCTCCACCAACACCCTGCCGAAATGGCCGTTGGCTCAACCGTTCCGCTTCCTCGCGCACAACGGTGAAATCAACACCATCACCGGTAACCGTAACTGGGCCCAGGCCCGCCGCACCAAGTTCACCAACGATCTGATGGATCTGGACGAACTCGGCCCGCTGGTCAACCGCGTGGGTTCCGACTCCTCGAGCATGGACAACATGCTGGAGCTGATGGTCACCGGCGGCATCGACCTGTTCCGTGGCGTGCGGATGATCATTCCGCCAGCGTGGCAGAACGTCGAGACCATGGACGCCGACCTGCGCGCGTTCTACGAATACAACTCGATGCACATGGAGCCGTGGGACGGCCCGGCCGGCGTGGTGATGACCGACGGTCGTTACGCGGTGTGCCTGCTCGACCGTAACGGTCTGCGTCCGGCGCGTTGGGTCACCACCAAAAACGGCTTCATCACCCTGGCCTCGGAAATCGGTGTCTGGAACTACCAGCCTGAAGACGTAATCGCCAAGGGCCGTGTCGGGCCTGGCCAGATTTTCGCCGTGGACACCGAAACCGGTCAGATCCTCGACACCGATGCCATCGACAACCGCTTGAAGTCCCGTCATCCGTACAAGCAATGGCTGCGCAAGAATGCCCTGCGCATCCAGGCGACCATGGAAGACAACGACCACGGTTCGGCGTTCTACGATGTCGATCAGCTCAAGCAATACATGAAGATGTATCAGGTCACGTTCGAAGAACGTGATCAGGTGCTGCGTCCGCTTGGCGAACAAGGCTACGAAGCCGTTGGCTCCATGGGCGACGATACGCCGATGGCCGTTTTGTCCCAGCGTGTACGCACGCCGTACGACTACTTCCGCCAGCAGTTCGCGCAGGTCACCAACCCGCCGATCGACCCGCTGCGTGAAGCCATCGTCATGTCGCTGGAAGTCTGCCTCGGTGCCGAGCGCAACATCTTCCAGGAGTCGCCGGAGCACGCCTCGCGCGTGATCCTCAGCTCGCCGGTCGTTTCCCCGGCCAAGTGGCGCTCGCTGATGAACCTCGATCGTCCGGGCTTCGAACGCCAGGTCATCGACCTCAACTACGACGAGGCGCTGGGCCTTGAAGCCGCAGTGCGCAACATCGCCGACCAGGCCGAAGAAGCCGTGCGTTCCGGGCGTACCCAGATCGTGCTGAGCGACCGTCACATTGCCCCAGGCAAACTGCCGGTTCACGCTTCCCTGGCCACTGGCGCGGTGCACCATCGCCTGACCGAAAAAGGCCTGCGTTGCGACAGCAACATCCTGGTCGAGACCGCGACCGCACGCGATCCGCATCACTTCGCGGTGCTGATCGGTTTCGGCGCCTCTGCGGTGTATCCGTTCCTGGCTTACGAAGTGCTGGGCGACCTGATCCGCACCGGTGAAGTGCTGGGCGACCTCTATGAGGTGTTCAAGAACTACCGCAAAGGCATCACCAAAGGCCTGCTCAAGATCCTCTCGAAGATGGGCATCTCGACCATCACCTCCTATCGCGGAGCACAACTGTTCGAAGCCATCGGCCTGTCTCAGGAAGTTTGCGACCTGAGCTTCCGTGGTGTGCCGAGCCGTATCAAGGGTGCGCGTTTCGTCGACATCGAAGCCGAGCAGAAGGCCTTGGCTGCCGAAGCCTGGAGCCCGCGCAAGCCAATCCAGCAGGGCGGTTTGCTGAAGTTCGTCCACGGTGGCGAATATCACGCGTACAACCCGGACGTGGTCAACACCCTGCAAGCCGCTGTGCAGCAGGGCGACTACAGCAAGTTCAAGGAATACACGGCGCTGGTGGACAACCGTCCGGTGTCGATGATCCGCGACCTGTTCAAGGTCAAGACCCTTGAGAAGCCGCTGGATATCAGCGAAATCGAACCACTGGAATCGGTGCTCAAGCGCTTCGACTCTGCCGGCATCTCCCTCGGCGCGCTGTCGCCGGAAGCTCACGAAGCCCTGGCCGAAGCCATGAACCGCCTGGGTGCGCGTTCCAACTCCGGCGAAGGCGGCGAAGATCCGGCGCGTTACGGCACCATCAAGAGCTCGAAAATCAAGCAGGTGGCCACCGGCCGTTTCGGTGTGACCCCGGAATACCTGGTCAACGCCGAAGTGCTGCAGATCAAGGTCGCGCAGGGCGCCAAGCCCGGCGAAGGCGGTCAGCTGCCAGGCGGCAAGGTCAACGGTCTGATCGCCAAGCTGCGCTATGCAGTGCCGGGCGTGACGCTGATTTCGCCACCGCCGCACCACGACATCTATTCGATCGAAGACTTGTCGCAGCTGATTTTCGACCTGAAACAAGTCAACCCGAAGGCCCTGGTCTCGGTGAAGCTGGTAGCGGAAGCGGGCGTTGGCACTATCGCCGCTGGTGTGGCCAAGGCCTATGCCGACCTGATCACCATTTCCGGTTACGACGGCGGCACCGGCGCATCGCCGCTGACCTCGATCAAGTACGCGGGCGCTCCGTGGGAACTCGGCCTGGCTGAAACCCACCAGACCCTGCGCGGCAACGACTTGCGCGGCAAGGTTCGGGTGCAGACTGACGGCGGTCTGAAAACCGGCCTCGACGTGATCAAAGCGGCGATTCTCGGCGCTGAAAGCTTTGGCTTCGGCACCGCGCCAATGATCGCCCTGGGCTGCAAATACCTGCGCATCTGCCACCTGAACAACTGCGCCACCGGCGTGGCGACTCAGAACGAAAAACTGCGCAAGGACCACTACATCGGTACGGTCGACATGGTGGTGAATTTCTTCACCTACGTCGCTGAAGAAACCCGTGAGTGGCTGGCGAAGCTGGGCGTACGTTCCCTCGAAGAGCTGATCGGTCGCACCGATCTGCTGGACATCCTCGAAGGCCAGACCGCCAAGCAGCAACACCTGGACCTGACGCCGTTGCTCGGCAGCGATCACATCCCGGCAGACAAGCCACAGTTCTGTCAGGTCGACCGCAACCCGCCGTTCGACAAAGGCCTGCTGGCCGAGAAGATGGTCGAGATGGCCACTTCGGCGATCAACGACCTGAGCGGCGCCGACTTCGCTCTGGATATCTGCAACTGCGACCGTTCGATCGGCGCGCGGATCTCCGGTGAAATCGCTCGCAAACACGGCAACCAGGGCATGGCCAATGCGCCGATCACCTTCCGCTTCAAAGGGACGGCCGGTCAGAGCTTTGGTGTGTGGAACGCCGGCGGCCTGAACATGTACCTCGAAGGCGATGCCAACGACTATGTCGGCAAAGGCATGACGGGCGGCAAACTGGTCATCGTTCCGCCAAAAGGCAGCGTCTACAAGACTCAGGACAGCGCCATTATCGGCAACACCTGCCTGTACGGCGCCACCGGCGGCAAGCTGTTTGCCGCCGGTACCGCGGGCGAGCGTTTCGCGGTGCGCAACTCCGGTGCTCATACCGTGGTGGAAGGCACTGGCGATCACTGCTGCGAGTACATGACCGGTGGTTTCGTCTGCGTACTGGGCAAGACCGGCTACAACTTCGGCTCAGGCATGACCGGTGGTTTCGCCTACGTGCTCGACCAGGACAACACCTTCGTTGACCGGGTCAACCACGAACTGGTTGAAATCCAGCGGATCAGCGGTGAGGCGATGGAAGCCTATCGCAGCCACCTGCAACGCGTGCTGAACGAATACGTCGAGGAAACCGACAGCGAGTGGGGTCGTAACCTCGCTGAGAACCTCGATGACTACTTGCGTCGGTTCTGGTTGGTCAAGCCTAAGGCTGCCAGCTTGAAATCGTTGCTTTCCAGCACCCGTGCCAACCCGCAGTGATATGCGCCTGAAGAGTTTGATGAGGTTTTAACAATGGCTGAACGTCTGAATAATGACTTCCAGTTCATCGAGGTCGGGCGCAAAGATCCGAAGAAGAAACTGTTGCGTCAACGCAAGAAAGAGTTCGTGGAGATCTACGAACCCTTCAAACCCCAGCAGTCGGCCGACCAGGCCCACCGCTGCCTGGGCTGCGGTAACCCGTATTGCGAATGGAAGTGCCCGGTGCACAACTTCATTCCCAACTGGCTGAAGCTGGTGGCCGAGGGCAACATCCTCGCCGCCGCCGAACTGTCGCACCAGACCAACACCCTGCCTGAAGTCTGCGGCCGCGTGTGCCCGCAGGACCGTCTGTGCGAGGGTGCGTGCACCCTTAACGACGGCTTCGGCGCGGTGACCATCGGTTCGGTCGAGAAGTACATCACCGACACCGCATTCGCCATGGGCTGGCGCCCGGACATGTCCAAGGTCAAGCCGACCGGCAAGCGTGTCGCGGTGATTGGTGCAGGCCCTGCTGGCCTGGGTTGTGCCGACGTGTTGGTACGCGGTGGCGTGACCCCGGTGGTGTTCGACAAGAACCCGGAAATCGGCGGTCTGCTGACTTTCGGCATCCCCGAGTTCAAGCTGGAAAAGACCGTGCTGAGCAATCGTCGCGAAGTCTTCACCGGCATGGGCATCGAGTTCCGCCTGAATACCGAAATCGGCAAGGACGTGAGCATCGAGCAACTGCTCGAAGAATACGATGCCGTGTTCATGGGCATGGGCACCTACACCTACATGAAGGGCGGCTTTGCCGGTGAGGACCTGCCGGGCGTCTATGACGCGCTGGACTTCCTGATTGCCAACGTCAACCGCAACCTGGGCTTTGAAAAGTCGCCGGAAGATTTCGTCGACATGAAGGGCAAGAAGGTCGTGGTACTGGGCGGTGGTGACACGGCGATGGACTGCAACCGCACCTCGATCCGCCAGGGCGCCAAGTCGGTGACCTGTGCCTATCGTCGTGACGAAGCGAACATGCCGGGCTCGCGCAAAGAGGTGAAGAACGCCAAGGAAGAAGGCGTGAAATTCCTCTACAACCGTCAGCCAATCGCCATCGTCGGTGAGGACAGGGTCGAAGGCGTGAAGGTGGTCGAGACCCGTCTCGGCGAACCGGACGCCCGTGGCCGTCGCAGCCCCGAGCCGATCCCGGGTTCCGAAGAGATCATCCCGGCCGACGCCGTGGTCATCGCGTTCGGTTTCCGTCCAAGCCCGGCGCCGTGGTTCGAGCAGTTCAGTATCCAGACCGACAGCCAGGGTCGCGTTGTGGCCCCCGAACTTGGCCAGTACAAGCACCAGACCAGCAACCCGAAGATCTTCGCCGGTGGCGACATGGTGCGTGGTTCCGACCTGGTGGTGACGGCGATCTTCGAAGGCCGTAATGCGGCTGAAGGGATCCTGGATTACCTGGGCGTCTGATCAGACGACACAAAACCCTGTGGGAGCGAGCCTGCTCGCGATAGCGGTGGATCAGCCAACAGAGATGTTGAATGTGAAGCCCTCATCGCGAGCAGGCTCGCTCCCACATTGGTTTCAGGGTGTTGCGCAGAGTGTGTTCCAGCGCGACAAATTGACCCGATAGACAAAAGGTGCGGCGCTTGCCGTGCCTTTTGCGTCGCGCTCTGAGAAAATGCCCGCACTTTTTTTCCGGATGCCGACATGACTGCCCTGAAGAACGACCGTTTCCTTCGCGCCCTGCTCAAGCAACCCGTAGACGTCACCCCTGTGTGGATGATGCGTCAGGCCGGTCGCTACCTGCCGGAATACCGCGCCAGCCGTGCCAAGGCCGGTGATTTCATGAGCCTGTGCATGAACCCGGAGTTCGCTTGTGAAGTCACGATGCAGCCGCTCGACCGTTATCCACAGCTGGATGCGGCGATCCTCTTCTCCGACATCCTGACCATTCCCGATGCCATGGGCCAAGGCCTGTACTTCGAAACCGGCGAAGGTCCGCGCTTCAAGAAAGTCGTCAGCACCCTGGCCGACGTCGAAGCCCTGCCAATTCCTGATCCACAGAAAGACCTCGGCTACGTCATGGATGCGGTCAGCACCATTCGCCGTGAGCTGAACGGCCGCGTGCCGCTGATCGGCTTCTCCGGCAGCCCATGGACCCTGGCCACCTACATGGTCGAAGGCGGCTCGTCGAAAGACTTCCGCAAGACCAAGGCCATGCTCTACGACAACCCGCAAGCCATGCACCTGCTGCTGGATAAACTCGCACAGTCGGTCACCTCCTACCTCAACGGCCAGATTATGGCCGGCGCGCAAGCGGTACAGATCTTCGACACTTGGGGCGGTAACCTCTCGGCAGCGGCGTACCAGGAGTTCTCCCTGGCCTACATGCGCAAAATTGTCAGCGGTCTGATCCGCGAGCATGAAGGCCGCAAAGTGCCGGTCATCCTGTTCACCAAAAACGGCGGCCTGTGGCTGGAAAGCATCGCCGATGCCGGTGCAGATGCCCTGGGGCTGGACTGGACCTGCGACATCGGCGAAGCCCGCCAGCGTGTCGGCAGCAAAGTTGCGCTGCAAGGCAACATGGACCCGACCGTACTCTACGCAAAACCAGAAGCCATTCGCGCTGAAGTTGGCCGCATCCTTGCCAGCTACGGCAAAGGCAGTGGCCACGTGTTCAACCTCGGCCATGGCATCACCCCGGAAGTCGACCCGGAACACGCCGGCGCCTTCCTGCGTGCGGTGCATGAGCTTTCAGCGCAATACCATCAGTAATTCATAGCAACCTGCCCGGCCTCAGCGCCAGGCAGGTTTTGCGCCCTCGATAATCCATACTCACTTCCTCAGACCGTCCTGGCTGCTGGCGTTTGCTTGCCTGTCATATTGACGTTTTTCTTTGGCGGCGGATGTGTTAGTTGTTTACTTTTGAGCAGCCTTTACGCGCTGAATCTTTAAGAAATATCTCATCTCTATGTAAGGCGATATTACCTTTCTTGTCCGATTAGTTCGATTGCCGATATTCCCTGCCTGATTATTAGATTTATCCTACATAGAATAAAAGTTTCTGGCGGTAAAGTGCCATTCTCAACGTTTCCAACGCGACCTGTATGGCAAGCATGTCATAAAAACTGCCGTAGCATTACTGCTGCGCAAGCGTTAGTTGCTGGCGTTCAGTCATATTGTTTTTACAGGATGCTTGCATAAACTCGGGGGAATGTTGGAAGCATGGGGGTGCGATAAGGATTTGTAAGTCTTCGTCGAGTTGATGAGGGCTTGCAAGTGATTCTTAATGATTAAGTCGGAACTAATAATATGAAAAACACTATTTCCAAAGGAGGTGCATTAACAGGATGTGCTTCCTCACTGACGCTGTTGGCGGCATTGTTGTCTTCACAACATGTTGCCGCCCATGGCTATTTGAATGAACCTCCCTCCCGTGCTTTTCTTTGCCAGAAAGGTCTGAACAAAGACTGTGGCGGCGCACAGTACGAACCGCAAAGTGTGGGTGAAACTTTCAAAGGTTTCCCGAACGGTGTGGGTGGTGCTCCGGGTCAAGGCCCGATTGACGGCAAGATCGCCAGTGGCGGTATTGCACTGTTTTCCGCGGTCGATGCTCAGTCCGCTACTCGTTGGCATTTGACTGAAATCAAGGACCGTTCGCTCGATTTCGATTGGAAATACACCGCCGCACATCCTGCCACCAAGCATGAGTACTTCATTACCAAAAACGGCTGGAACCCGAATGAGCCGCTCAAACGCGCTTCTTTCGAAACCACGCCGTTTTGTTTTGTCGACGGCGGTAATGTTCTGCCGGTTTCCGGGGACAAACACGCTTGCGTGATTCCGGATGACAAGACCGGCCACCATGTGATTCTGGGTATCTGGACTGTTGGTGATACCGCTGCGGCGTTCCACAACGTCGTTGACGTCAACATTCTTGCCGAGGCCGCATTGCCTGGCGGCTGGAACTCTGTTGGCGCCATCACCCCTGCAACCACCCTGATTGCCGGGGACAAGGTCAAGGCTCGCGCCTTTACCCATAGCGGTGAAAGCGCGCAGTACAGTGTCGAGATCACCGTCGATAACGCTGATGAAGGCAAACCGGAGAACTGGTCGTTCAAGTTGGCCGAGCAGATCAACAAGACCCAGACGTTGATAAAAGCCGGCATTCGCGATGAGCAAGGCAACATCGAGCCGGTCAAAGGCATGAACAAGCTATACGCCCAGAAAGAAAGCGGCATCACTCGTTATGAAGTGGCGCTGGACATGCAGGAGGATATCGACGCTCGCATGGAGTTTGGTGGCCTGGCGCCAGAGCATGAACTGGTGAAAGGCGTTGGCAAGGTCGCGGTCCCGATCGTCAACAACCGCACGATGATCATCGAAGCGACCATTTTCGATGACAGCAACAAGCAAGTGGGTTTCACCCGGCAACAGGTGGCGGCACAGAGCAACACTGTACTGAATGTCGATGTACGTTCTGCACCGGGCAAGCATGGCGTGAAGCTGGTGGGCACCACGGAAGACGGTCGTACCACTCGTCAAGCCTTCGAAGAAACCCAATTCACCGGCGAGGGCGGTGCGCAAGAGTACGACTTCGAGTTCCCGAATAATGTTCGCCAATACACCGCGGGGACCAAGGTACTGCAGCCTAAAAACGGTTTGGTTTATGAGTGCAAACCATTCCCTTATTCGGGTTACTGCATGCAATACAGTGAAACGGCACAAGGTTTCGAGCCGGGTTACGGCAGTGACTGGACGATGGCCTGGGATCAAAAATAAGTTGATCTGACACCGCCCCGGGTAATCCTGATTCTTGATTGCCCGGAGTGGTGTGCTCTCAATGTTATTGGGTGAGTGCATTTAAATGAAAACTTCATCGTATACGAAGTTGCAAAAATTTCTGCACTGGCTTTCTGCTGTCATTATTATCTGGGCACTGGCCAGTGGTTTTTATGTGTCGCTGTTTGAAGTGGATGTATCGGTCAAGGAATGGGTAGCCTTTGTTAATGTGTCGTTGACAACCGCGTTTTTGCCTTTTTTCGCTTTAAGACTTTATCTTTCTTCGAGTGGGCGTCGTTCTGATACTGGGCGATATCGGACGGTGAGCGAAGTGTTGGCGTTATGCGTGCATCGGCTTATTTATCTGGCCGTTAGTGTGGTGTTGGTGACGGGTGTGCTCATGATGGACCGTGCCATTAATGTTTTTGATCTCTTTTCTATTCCTCAACCTCTGGAAGACCCTTACTGGATTCTACTGTTTCTGACGATTCATATTTGGGCGTGTCTCGTACTGGCAGTGTTGATTGCCTTGCACATTACTGCGGTCATCAAACATGAAGTATCGGGACGCCGTGTGCTTGTAAACATGTGGTTTCACCGCTGAATGGGCAAGCCATTGACGCTGGACTCTTTATTCACGGCAATGTCCACAGGCTGGCCAACGCTGCTCGGGGCCATCCTGTGGATATTGCCGCTGGGGTACGGCGTTTACCTGTTTGCCAACGAACAGACGCTACGCGATGAGTCATCTATGCAAGCCGAGCGGCCGGTACGGCTGCCACCGGATACGCAACCGATGCCTGAATTCAACCCTGACGCTATCGCGACGGTGATGGGGCTGTCCACGCAAACGGCAACACTGCGCAGTGCTGAACCGCTGACCTTGCGCGCCAGTTTTGTCTCCAGCACCGGGCTTTCGCGGGCGTTGCTGGCGGGTGCTGACGGTGAACGTTTGTATCAGGTCGGCGACAGCTTGCCCGGCGGCAGTGTGCTGCGGCGGGTTGAAGTGTCCAGGGTGGTGCTGTGGCGCAAAGGTCGCGAGGAGTTGCTGGCCCTGCAACCCGCTACCGAGCGCACCTTGTTGACGATCAAACCTGCCGACACCCGATCCGATCCCGCACCTGCCCTTATTCACTTTCGGCCAACCGCTGATTTGCCAAAGAGTCACTGAATGAACCGCTCGAATTGTTTTCGCACCTACGGCGCACTGCTGCGCGCCCTGGGCATTGCAGTCCTGTTGCTCTCGGGTTGGGTAGCGGCTGAAGAACAGCGTTGGCAACTGGCGATGAACAACGCTGAACTAAGGGACGTCGTTGCCGAAATGTCGTCGATTCTGGACACGACCGTGATCCTCGACCCCAAGGTTCAAGGGCGAATCACGGTCATGTCCGGACAAGCGCTGGATCGCGAGGGCGTCCGACGGTTGTTCTATTCGGTACTCGATGCTCACAACTTCACGGTGATCGATCAAGGCGACCGAATACTCATCACACCGGTTGCCGAAGCCAAGACCCGTGCCAGTCAGGGGGACCCGCGCACGTCTCGCGATGGACAGTTCGTGACCGAGGTCATCGCCCTCGGTGCCAGCTCGGCTGCTGACCTGGCCGGTCTGGTCCGACCGCTGGTCTCGACCAATGGCTATGTGGGGCCGTCGGTCTCGGCCAACGCGCTGGTGGTCACCGATACCGCGAGCAATGTTCGGCGGATTGGGCAAGTGGTACGGCAACTTGATTCCGGGGCGAAAAATGCTCATACCATTGTTGTGCTACGCCATGGTCTGGCAGCCGATATCGCCACAGTGATGGAGGCGTCACTGGGCAAGTCCGGAGCCGAGGCCGGAAGCCTGGTGATTCCGGACCCCCGGGCCAATCGCCTGGTGGTTGTCGGGCCGCCGGTAGCGCGCGAGCGCCTGGTCCGGTTGGCCCGCTCGCTGGACATTCCGGCGACGACCAAACTTGATAACGCTCGGGTGATCCGTTTGCACCACAGCGATGCCAAGCAGTTGGCCGAGGTGCTGGATGCACTGGGGCAGGGGTTCAAGCCACAGTCGAGTAGCCGCGGTTCAAAAGAACCGGTATCGGCCACGCCGGTCATGGTAAAGGCCGACGAACGCCAGAATGCACTGGTGATTTTCGCCGATCCCGCGCAATTGCGGACGTTGGAGAACATCGTTCGTGAACTGGATCAACCGCGTGCCCAGGTGCTGATTCACGCAGCCATCGTGGAGATTTCCGGTGACATCGTCGAAGCGCTTGGTGTGCAGTGGGGGCTGGACAGTGGAAGCGCGAAAGGGATCATCAACTTTCCGGGGACCGGGGTTCCGGTGCTTGGCGGGTTCAATGTCGACGACAAGAACCCGGCCCCGGAAGGTTCATTGCTGCGGCTCGGTGGCGGCAATTTTGGCGCACTGATTTCAGCTCTGGCCAGTAACAGCCGCAGCAACCTGCTGTCGACGCCGAGCCTGCTGACCCTGGACAACCAGGAAGCAGAAATCATCGTCGGCCAGAACGTACCGTTCAAGACCGGCTCCTACGCCACCAACAGCAGCGGTGCAGACAACCCCTTCACCACGGTTGAGCGCAAGGATGTCGGGATCAGCCTGAAGATTCGTCCGCACATCAACGAAGGTTCGATCCTGCGTCTGGAGGTCGAACAGGAGATCTCCGACATCGCGCCTTCGGTGTCCGGTGTGGATTCTTCCGACCTGATTACCAACAAGCGTGCCCTCAAAAGCACGATCCTCGCCAACGATGGCGAAATCATCGTGATCGGCGGCCTCATCAAAGACAGCGTTCGAACCCAGGAAAGCGGGGTGCCGGTGTTGCGCAGCATTCCTTATCTCGGTGCGCTGTTTCGCTGGACGAAAGACACCCAGACCAAAAGTAACCTGATGGTGTTTTTGCGCCCGACCATCGTGCGCACCCGGCAGGATATCGCCGAAATCAGCGAGGACCGCTACAAGGCCTTGCGGGATCTGAGTCAACCGACGGCTCGCCAGAACCATTCGTTGTTACTGCCCGATGATCCGCATCAGCTATTCGACGAGGCCCGTGAGCGCCGCGCCCCATGACGAGCCTGACGGGTTACATCGAGCAGCTGCCATTCGGTTTCGCCCGGCGCTTGGGGGTGTTGCTGGAAGGTTCGGGCGAGGCGTTGAGCCTGTCGATCCGCAGCGATACGCCGTTGACCGCACTGGCGGAAGTTCGGCGTGTGACGGGGCGCGATCTACCTGTTCAGGTCCTTGAACCTGCGATGTTCGCGACACGGCTGGCGAGCGCTTACGGCGTAGGTCAAAGCGCCGCCGAACAGGTCGCCCAAGGGCTGGACGAAGAACTCGATCTGTTGAGCCTGGCCGATCAGCTTCCGCAGACCGCCGACCTGCTCGAACAGGACGGTGACGCGCCGATCATCCGGCTGATCAATGCGTTGCTCAGTGAGGCGGTGCGCGAAAAAGCCTCGGATGTTCACCTGGAAACCTTCGAGCAGTACCTGTTGGTGCGGATGCGGGTGGATGGGCAATTGCGTGAGGTACTCAGACCCCGGCGTGAGTTGGCCAATTTGCTGGTGTCACGGATCAAGGTCATGGCTCGCCTCGATATCGCTGAAAAGCGCGTGCCGCAGGACGGTCGCATTGCGCTGCGCCTGGCCGGGCATGAGGTCGATGTGCGGGTCTCGACTCTGCCGTCTGCGCATGGCGAGCGAGTGGTGTTGCGACTGCTCGACAAACAAGCCGGACGCCTCGACTTGCAGCGCCTGGGTATGCCGCCCGACACCCTGGCACGCTTTCAGCGGATTCTTGGCAGGCCCCACGGGATTTTCCTGGTGACCGGCCCTACCGGCTCCGGCAAGACCACCAGCCTGTATGCGGCGCTGGCCAGTCTCAACGACCAGACGCGCAATATTCTCACGGTGGAGGATCCGATCGAGTATCACCTGCCGGGGATTGGCCAGACGCCGGTCAATCCAAAGGTCGAGATGACGTTCGCCCGGGGCCTGCGGGCGATTCTGCGCCAGGACCCGGATGTGGTGATGGTCGGTGAAATCCGGGACCGGGAAACCGCCGAAATTGCCGTGCAGGCGTCGTTGACCGGACACCTGGTGTTATCGACCTTGCACACCAACAGCGCGGTTGGCGCGGTCACCCGGTTGCTGGACATGGGCGTCGACGCCTACTTGCTGGCGTCGTCGTTGATCGGTGTGCTCGCCCAGCGCTTGTTACGAACCCTCTGTCCACACTGCAAGCACGCCTATGAAGCCGATGCTGTCGACTGCCAGAGCTTGGGCGTTGCCGGCGACCGTACTGTGCGGCTATTCAAGGCCAGCGGATGCGCCCGATGCCAACAGGGTTACCGGGGGCGGGTCGGCATGTACGAGTTGATCAGCATGAGCCCGACGCTGTCCGCGCTGGTTCATCAGGGCGCCAGTGAACAGGCGTTGGCGGACGAGGCGCGGACGCTGTCGCGCAGCCTGTTCCAGGACGGTCAGCGGCTGGTGCTTGAGGGTGTCACCAGTCTCGATGAATTGCTGCGCGTCAGCCAGGAGGACTAGCCGGTGCCGGGATTCGAATACCGCGCCCAGGACCGCAGTGGCCGTCAGTCCCGAGGTGTGCTGGAGGCCGACAGCCCACGGCATGCCCGGCAGATGTTGCGTGAACGGGGTTTGTTACCCAGTCACGTCGGCGAGGCGAAATACCAGGGCACTCGGGCGGGGATTTTTGCGAATGCCGTGAAGCTGAGCTCCGGCGAACTGGCGCTGCTGACGTTGCAGTTATCCACGCTGATCCAGGCCGGTCTGCCCCTCGAGGAGGCCTTGCGAGCGGTTGCGGCGCAGAGCGAAAAGCGCAAGGTCAACGCCTTGCTCTCAGCGGTGCGGGCGCGAGTGATGGAAGGTTATGCATTGGCGGCGGCGCTGGGTGGATTTCCCCGGGCGTTCCCCGAACTGTTTCGCGCCACCATCGCGGCAGGTGAGCGCTCCGGGCATCTGGGTCATGTGCTTGAACAGTTGGCGGCCTACACGGAGGCTCGTCAGGCGTCGCGTCAGCGAATTCAGCTGGCGCTGGTTTACCCGATGATTCTGATGGTCGCTTCGCTGGCCATCGTCGGCTTCCTGCTCGGCTATGTGGTGCCGGATGTGGTGAAGATTTTCGTCGACAGCGGTCAGCCGTTACCGCTGCTGACCCGGGGCATGATTCTGCTCAGCGACGGTCTGCGTCGTCATGGCCTGACTCTGTTGGGGCTGTTGTCGGTGTTGGTATTCCTGGGGCGTTGGGCGTTGGTCCAGCCACCTCTGCGTGTGCGCTGGCACGCACTGGTGTTGCGTTTGCCGTTGTTGGGTGGAGTGTTGCGGGCCATGGAGGCGGCGCGTTTTGCCAGCACCCTGGCGATCCTCGGCAAGAGCGCGGTGCCGTTGGTCGATGCCCTGGAAATCGCTGCTGCCGTCATTGGCAACCTGACGATTCGCACGCGCATGCGTGATGTTGCGCGTTCGGTACGTGAGGGCGGCACCCTGACCCATGGCCTGGAACAAGGCGGCGATATACCGCCGATGATGTTGCACATGATCGCCAGTGGCGAGCGTGCCGGTGAACTCGACAGCATGCTGGCGAGGGCTGCCGAGCAGCAGGAAAAGACCCTGGCAGCGCGCATCGCGCTGGTTGTCAGCCTGTTCGAGCCGGTCATGTTGGTGCTGATGGGCGGCGTCGTGCTGCTGATCGTCATGGCCATTCTTTTACCCATTCTTAGCCTGAACCAACTGGTGAGTTGATCGATGAATCCTGTCCGTAATACTTCAGCCAAGCGTCAGCGTGGCTTTACCCTGATCGAAATCATGGTGGTGGTGGTCATCATCGGTGTGCTGGGCGCCATCGTCGTGCCGCAGTTCATGAGCCGGCCCGATCAGGCCAAGGTCACCGCGGCCCGCACCGACATCCTGGCGATCTCCACCAGCCTTGAAATGTACCGCCTCGACAACTTCAGCTACCCCACCACCCAGCAAGGGCTGGAAGCGTTGGTCAAACGGCCGCTGGGCGCACCGGTACCGAGAAACTGGAGTCCGCAGGGTTATCTCAAAAGTCTGCCGGTGGACCCTTGGGGAACGCCGTATCAGTACCTCAATCCCGGGGTGAATTCGCTCGATGGCGGCTATGACCTGTACTCCTTTGGCGCTGACGGTGTGTCCGGTGGCGAAGGCCATGGGGCAGACATCGGCAACTGGGGAGATTGACCGATGCGTCAGGCGTGCCGGGGTTTCACTCTATTGGAGTTGATGGTGGTCATGGTGTTGATCGGCGTGCTGTTGGGCATGGCGGGTCTGGCCATCGGCAATCACCCGGCGCGTCTGGCCCGGCAGGAGGCCAACGGTTTGATCCAGTTGTTGCAGACGCTGCGTGAGCAGGCGGTGCTTGAAGGACGTGAGTATGGCCTTCGGCTGGAGCCCGAGGGTTATCAGGTGCTGGGTCTCGATGGCCAGGACTGGCGCCCGGCAGGCCGCGCTTATAGTTTACCGGAAGGCTTGCAGCTGCGTCTGGAGCAATCTGGCCAAATGTCGACGCTGGCGGGGCGTCCCGGTCAACCGCACCTGGTGTTGCTCAGCAGTGATGAAAGCACTGCGTTCACCTTGCACCTGCAAGCCGGTCAGCAATCGTTGATCAGCCTCTCCAGTGATGGTTTGAACGAGGCGGCCCTTGATGAGTAAGAGAAAGCCCGCGCCGCCGCGCCAGGCACACCGTGGCTTTACCCTGTTGGAAATCATGATCGCGCTGGTTGTCTTTGCGACGTTGGCGGCGGCAGTGATGGCGGCCAGTCAATACGCCCTCAAGCAGAATGCTCGATTGGAGGAGCAGTTGTGTGGGACCTGGCTGGCTGACAATCACTTGAGCGAATTGCAACTGGGGCCCGCACCGGCTCAAGGGCACGAATACCTGAGCCGACACTTCGACCGACGCGACTGGAGCCTGAGCCAGACCGTCACCCCGGTGGCCGATTCGCGTTTGCTGAAGGTCGAACTCAGTGTCAGCCGTTCAGGCAGCGATCGGGTCGTACACCGAACGACGGGTTGGATTGGCGCCCGTGATGAATAAGCAGCATGGCTTCACCTTGCTCGAACTGGTGATCGCCATGGCGATATTCGCCTTGCTTGGCTTGGCCAGCTGGCGGCTGTTCGATGGCGTGGTCCGTGCTGAACGCAGCAGTTCATCCCATGAGCGCGACATGCGTGGGTTGCAACGCGCCATCGCCGTGATCGAACGTGATGCCTTGCAGGTAACGGCGCAGCCTGTGGTGCTGCAGCAAAACGTTTTGCAGTTGCAGCGCGGCAACTGGCGTAATCCGTTGGATGAGCCGCGTAGCGAGTTGCAGAACGTCACTTATCGTCTCGACAAGGGGACGTTGTGGCGTGAAAGCCAACCCCCTGATCAGCCGCTGGTGCAGCGGCAAAAACTCCTCACCGGGGTGCGCGAATTGCGTTGGCGGCTCTATGATCAGAGTGGTTGGCGCAGCGAGAGACCGCCCGGTGCCGGTAAGTCAGTTTCCGCGCCGAAGGCTTTGGAAATCACCTTTTCAACGGAGCGCTTCGAGTCGATTCGCCGGGTCTTGCTGTTGCCTGGGAGCGCGTCATGAGTCGGCAACGCGGCGTCGCGCTGCTCAGTGTGTTGCTGGTCATGAGCCTGGCGTTGCTGCTGACGGGCGGGATGCTGCGCAACCATCGGCTGGTGGTCAAAAGCACCGCGCAACAGCTTCATCACGTGCAACTGCGCCAACTGGGTTTTTCCGGTGAACGCTGGGCCTTGCAGCGGTTGCGCCACCCTGAGGTGCAAGCGTCCCGTAGCGTCAATCTGGCGCAAGCGTGGGCGCAGGCCACGCCGCCGTTCGAGGTCGAGGGCGGGACGCTGTACATCCAGGTCGAAGACCTGGCCGCGCGCTTCAACCTTTCTGCACTGCTGACCGGCGGGCAAATCGATCCGCTCACGCAACAGCGTTGGGTGCGTCTGCTGGCCCTGCTGCAGATCCGCAATCCAGACCTCGAAAGTCTCGCAACCTCGCACTTCGGCGCGCTGACAGACCTCAGTCAATTGCGCGTGTGGCCGGGCGTTGACGGCGGGGTGCTGCGGCGCTTGCAGCCAATGGTGGCCCTGCTGCCCGGGAACGCCAGCCTGAACATCAATACCGCGTCGGCGCAGCAACTGATGACACTCGACGGTGTGAGCGAAACGTTGGCCCGGGCGTTAGTGCAACAGCGTCCGGCCGAGGGCTATCGCTCGGTGCAGGCATTTGTCGAGGACCCTCTGCTCGCCGGGCTTGAGCTGGGCAGCCATGGCCTGGGGCTGGGCAGTCGCTGGTTTCGGATCACGGTAGACGTGGCCGTTGGGCAAAGCCGTCTGCAACTGGTCAGCGAAGTGGAACTCGACGCCAAAACCCGGCAGGTGAACGTCGTGCAACGACGGTTCCTGACCTCACTGACAAGCGAGTCCTCGTCATGAACACCTGGCTTTACCTCACCCCCGAAGGGGCGGTGCAACCTTGCGCGCAATGGCTCTGCTGCCTGGTCTCTGCCTCGAATGAGCGGTCGCTCCTTTCGCTTGCCGATGCGGCCAAACAGTTATCAGGGCAGGCTGTCCATCTGGTGTTGCCGATGGAGATGTGCGGCTGGCTACGTACCGAAAAATGGCCCTCGCGACGTCGCCCTGACGCTCAGGCCATTGCGTTCGCCATCGAAGATCAACTGAGCGAAGACCTTGAGACGCTGCACCTGAGCATCGGCCCGCGTGACTCGCAGGGGCGCTATCCGGTGCTGTTGCTCAACAAACAACGCTTTGCAGCGTTGCTGGCGCTGGTGGCTGAACTGGGAATTGCCGTCAGCACCGTACAGGTCGATGCCGACCGTTTACCCCATGATCAGGCCTATGGCGTGTGGTGGTTGGGGCGCTGGCTCCTTGGCGGCGCATTGGATGTTCGTCTGGCGGTGTCGGCGCACGGGCTGGCTGCGATCAGTCCACAGCTGCCTGAGCCCATCTGCTGGCTGGACGAGGGGTTTGCAGCGCTGCACAGCCAGACGGGGGCGGGGTCTGCGATCAACCTGCTGCACGGTGAGTTTCGTCGGGAGCGCCGGCGTTTTCCCTGGTCGACGGCACTGATCTCGGCAGCGTTGTTGTTCACTCTGGGGTGGGGAAACACACTCGCACGCAGCCACTTTTTCGAGGCTCAGGCCCAACGCTTGTCAGACCAGAGCGAACAACGTTTCAGGGCCTTGTATCCAGAGCAGACACGTATCGTTGATCTTTCGGCGCAACTCAAGGCGCTGCAAAAACAGACTCGTATCAGTGCACAGGACACGCAGATCGCCCGTTTGTTGAAGCTGACCGAGCAGGTGATCGGTGCAAGCAGTGTTGAAGTGCAACGCATCGAATACCGTGTCGGCGATGGTTGGAAACTGCAACTCACGGCAGGCAGTTTTGCCGAACTCGAACAACTGCGCGAGCGTGGCCAGCGCAGCGGATTGCCGATCAGTCTGGGCAGCGCAAGCAAGGTTCAGGACCGGGTCCAGGCACTGCTGACATTGGAGAATCGCTCATGAAGCTCAACACACCGAAGCTGCCGGTTAGTGTGGCTCAGACCTGGAATCGGCTGGCACCGCGCGACCGACAGGCGCTGAGTGTCCTGGCGGTAGCGCTCGTTGCCGTACTGGCGTTCGTCGGGTTGTGGCAGCCATCCCAGCAGCGGCTGGCAGTGGCCGAGCGTTTGTATCAGCAGCGGCTGGTTCAGGCCGGGGAAGTCGCTCGCGCTCAAGCCCCCAGTGCTCGGGCGGCTGGGGCTGCGCCCCTGTCCACGCAACTCAGTGAGCGCGCAATCGCCGACGGCCTCGACCTGCAACAGCTGGAGGTGCAAGGCGATCTTCTGCGCCTGACGCTGCGCGGTGATGCGCGGGCGTTATTGGCCTGGCTGCATCGAACCGAACTGGAGGGCGCGACCTTGCAATCACTGACACTGGACAAGCAAGGTCAAGCGCTGGAGGCGCAGGTGGTGGTGCAGGGTTCCTGACGTGCAGGCCTCACGCCGGTTGGTTGTTTGGCAGCAATGGCAAGCGGGCCAGTTTCAACGCCACCAGCAGCGCAATCACCAGCAACCCGCCGATGAACAGGCCGATGCCATTCCAGCCGCCCAGGTGCCAGAACACCCCGCCCGCCGTGCCGGCGATACTTGACCCGGCGTAGTAGCTGAACAGGTACAGCGACGAGGCCTGGCCCTTGGCTTTGGTCGCGCGACGACCGATCCAGCTGCTGGCCACCGAGTGCGCGGCGAAGAAGCCGAAGGTGAAGATCAACATGCCGATGATCACCAGCGGCAATGGCGTGAACAGGGTCAGCGCAAGGCCTGCGAGCATCAGCACGATGGTTGCCCACAAGACTTTGCGCCGGCCAAGCTTGTCGGCCAATGCGCCGATTTTCGCCGAGCTGTAGATGCCCGACAGGTAGACCACCGAGAGCAAGCCGACGAAAGCCTGATCCATGTGATACGGCTCGGCCAGCAGGCGATAGCCGATGTAGTTGAACAGTGTGACGAACGCGCCCATCAGCACGAACGCTTCGAGGAACAACCACGGCAGCCCGGCGTCGCGAAAGTGCATGGTGAAACCGTCGAGCAAGCTGCGCGGATGCATCGAGCGGGAGCGGAAGTTGCGCGACTCGGGGAGAATTTTCCAGAACACCGTCGCGGCAATCAGCGCCAGTCCACCGATGATCAACATCGCGGTGTGCCAGTTAACGAAGTCGATCAATGCGCCGACGATCAGCCGGCCGCACATCCCGCCAATCGCGTTGCCGCCGATGTACAACCCCATCGCCAGGCCGATGTGTTGTGGATGAATCTCTTCACTCAGGTAAGTCATGGCCACCGCCGCCAGCCCGCTGAGAGACAGCCCGACCAGTGCACGCATTACCAGCACGCCCTGCCAGCTCGGCATCATCGCACTGGCTATGGTGCACAACGCTGCCGCGAACAGCGCCGCAACCATCACCGGTTTCCGGCCGATGCGGTCGGAAACCGGGCCGGTGATCAGCAGGCCGATGGCGAGCATCCCGGTGGCCACCGACAGGATCAGGCTGCTCTGCGCCGCGTTGATCGAAAACTCACGGGAGAACAGCGGCATCATCGGCTGCACGCAATAGAGCAGGGCGAAGGTCGCAAAGCCGCCGGAGAACAGCGCCAGCACCGTGCGCATGAACATCGGCGTGCCTTTTTCGATGTACACGTCATTGCGTTGGGCGACCACATCGTCCAGCGCGGTAGGCGGCAATTCATGGGCGAGCGGGGCGACAGCAGTTTTCACGGAGGACCTCGGGAGGGCACGGCCAGGCAGGCAATGGAAAAATCATATAGCTGGCTAATGTTTCTATCCAATATATTGTTCGACCTGTTTGATAGGTTTAACGACCTAATGGAGTTTTCATGGAATTGCGCCATCTGCGCTACTTCATCGCCGTCGCCGAAGAACTGCACTTCGGCCGCGCCGCACAGGTGCTGGGTATCTCCCAACCGCCCTTGAGCCAGCAGATTCAGGTGCTGGAGCAGGAAGTCGGTGCACGTTTATTCGAGCGTACCAATCGTCGGGTCGAGCTCAGTGAAGCCGGTCGGCTGTTCCTCGAAGAGGCTCGGCTGGTGCTGGCCCAGGTCGACAAGGCTGCCGACGTCGCCCGTCGAGCCCAACTTGGCGAGTTGGGGGAACTGAAGATCGGCTTCACCTCGTCGGCACCGTTCAACTCGACGATCCCGCAGGCGATCTTCGCGTTTCGCCAGCGCTTCCCGGCCGTGCATTTGAACCTGCGGGAAATGAGCAGCACTCAGGTCGCCGAGGCGCTGGTGGATGAGTCGATTCAGGTCGGGATCATGCGGCCATTGCCGCTGCCGGATTCGCTGGAGGTGGTCGAGTTGACGCGTGAACCCTTGGTGGCCGTGCTCAGCTCCAAGGATCCGCTGGTGATCGGCAGCGAGGACGGGTTGTTTCTGTCGGCATTGGCCCACGAACCTTTCGTGTTCTTCCCACGCAGCTACGGCAGCGGTCTATACGCGCAACTGCTGAGCCTGGCACGCGACGCCGGGTTCAGCCCGCACTTCACCCAGGAAGCCGGCGAGGCCATGACCATCATCGGCCTGGTGGCAGCAGGGCTCGGGGTGTMGGTGTTGCCGGCGTCTTATCAGCGCATGCGCATCGACGGCGTGGTCTATCGGCCCTTGCTCGATCCGCTGGCGATGTCAGCCGTGTGGCTGGTGCAGCGCAAGGACCAGAAGTCGCCGATGGCCAAGGCGTTTGTCGAGTTGCTGACGCGTAAGGTTGAGGTGACGTAGCAGATACAGGGCGATGACAAGCTTAAGAGACTCCGGGGGTAACATATGACCTGTAGCAGCTGGCGAAGCCTGCGTTCGGCTGCGAAGCAGTCGTCAATCCTGCCTCCACGGTTAACCTGAAAAAACGTGACGTCTGATTTTACGACTGCTTCGCAGCCGAACGCAGGCTTCGCCAGCTGCTACGAATTGTGAACAGGCTTAACTGACTGGCATCCAGCCGAAAGGCGCCCTTTGTCGTATAAAAAACAGGCGATCCCACTGGGATCGCCTGTTTTTTTTTACGCCGAAATCTGCGCCTGTAATCGTCGCCCGACGACATCCAGCAAATCGCAGCCATCGCGCAATGACGTCACCAGCACCCGCGCCAGCTCACTATGAATGCCCTCGCTGAACGCGAAACACTCCAGCAGCTGGGTTGCGGTGCGGATGCGGTAGGCCGCAGTGTCGTGCAACACGTCCAGCGGTGCTTCGGTGTCGATCAGCAATGATGGGATGGTGCAGTCGATGCCGGTGATAGGCATATATCGATCCATGAAAACCTCCACTCGGTAAAAGAGCGCGACCACTCAGTGGGCGCTGTTGGACGGAACTTCAGGCAACTCCTCGGGCGGGTCCAGGTTATCCAGCGCCCGGTTTACCAATAACTCACCCAGCAAGGCCAACTGCTGAATCGCCAACGCCATATTACGGTGCGAGCCTTCAAGTTCGGCGGCGAAGTCGGTGGTCATGACGTTCAGCGAGGCCAGGGTTTCACAGGCGTGACAGAGCAGGGATTCGGTGTCGACATTCGGGATGATTGTGAACACGTGGCTGATGGGGTCGGGGCGGCCTGGATTGCGCAGGCGGGCGCTGACGGAGCGTTCGGCGACTTCGGTGAGTTTGGATAAATCGGCGGTGTCGTCGGGCGAACGGTCGGGCGATTGCGGGGAGTTGGCAGTGGTCTTTTTCATGACGGAGCTCCTTGCAAGGTTTAGGAAGGTGCCAGTCCCTTGGCAGCTTTACGTGAGTTGATGGGGCGGTCTATTTATTACCAGAAAATTCAATTTTATTAATCAAATAAATGAACATCTGTGTAATTAAATGATTCATGCGTGACCGGTTATGGGTGGTGTTCAAATAGCGCCCTTTCTAGCTATCTAGGTTTTGCCGATATTAAGCTAGTCAGTCACTTCTTAATTGATGTAAGAGAATTCACTAATTTGAGTGGGCGACATCCGTAGGACTTTGCGTCACAAGTAATGGCGTGAAACATTGTTTGACGGCTGTTCTGTATGCTTGCACTATTATTTTTGTGTGGGCGGCAAATATGTAGGGCGCTGGTCTCGCAAAGATTCACCTCCGTAGTCATTCAGCTAGGGTGTGTGGTTTGTTGCAATTATAAGCAAGTGGTAGATATTTAATGTACAGGAAAGACAAGGCAGAAAAACTGAAAAATAACATTAAGTACCTCATGAAGAGTCGCGGAGAAACGCGGCTGTCTTTGTGCAATTCCAGTGGTTTGACCAGAACGACGATCTATAACATTCTGGAAGGGAGGGTAGTCAATGTACAGCAGTCTACTGTTCGCAAAATATCTGATTTTTTTGGCGTGTCTTATAAGGAAATAGAGACTGTTGATTTTGAAGAGAAAGAAATAATAGAGAGTAGTGTTTCTCTGCAAGGGAATATGAACCCTGCAGCGGTCCCGGTGATTAGAGAGAGTCTACTGATTCAGAGTCTGGACAAAAGAATTGGTGAGTTGGCCACGACGCATCCTCTAACCTATTATTTTGGTACGGCCTGCAATTTAATAGGTGTGCTTCTGGAGAACGAAATTAGTGGGGTAAATGAGGCAGGTGATCTCTTGATAGTGAAAAAGGGGCTGTCGAGTAGCAATAAAGAAAAGCTGGTGTACGACAAAGCAACGGGAAGGTTATCTATAGGCAGTGGGTTGTGTTTTGATTCTGATAGCGTTTGTGTTGTTGGGGATATCATGGAGGAGAGGTTTAATGGTTAGTGATACTGAAATCGAAAACAGTAAGTACAAGCTGTTAGGGTTCGAAAATAGCAAAAGCCTTGCTGTCATTATGGTGATCTCTACTGGTAAGGTTATTAAGGTAAAGTTAAGTGAATTGTTGAAAAGTGAAATAGTGGATAATTTGAATAGGATGGAAGTAAAAAATATATGCAAGAAGTTTTATTCCGGTGGGGCTGCGTTAACTGCATATGAAATAAAAGATCGTCATGAAAGGTCGTGGATGACTTATGTTGTTCTCAATCTGCTACTGTTTGTGCTTTATATTTTTACGAATGTTGCTGCAACCAAGCTTGTTTATTTGGAGCGATTTGATGTTGTTGTCACTCCAGGTGTTTTTCTATATCCACTGACATTTTTAATAGTCGATCTGTTAAACGAGTCTTATGGGCTTAAGCTCGCAAGGAAGGCCATATTATTTGCCTTTGCAAGTAATGCTCTGATAATTATATTATTGAGTGCTACTAGCTATTTCCCCGGCTTGCCAGGCTGGAAGCTTGATGAGTCCTATAGCTTAGTCATTACTCATGTGTCGTCTGTATTGCTAGCGTCTTCTGTTTCTTTTCTTTTTTCTGAATACGTGAATTCGTACTTGTTATGTAGAATTAAAGAGCTTACAAATTCCAGATTTTTATTTTTACGTGTGTTTTTTAGTACTTTTTTTGCGGTGATAATAGACAGCTTTCTTTTTTGCTTTATCGCGTTTTATGGTGCTATGGAAAACAGAGATATACTCAATATAGTTTACGTGCAGATAGTTATAAAGATGTGCTTCGCGGTTTTTAACGTTTTGCCAGCCTACGGCGCCAGGTCATTATTTAAAAGGTACATAGCTGGAGCCCAAGCTGCATAAGGATAGGGGGATGGTTGTTAGTAATACATCCCCCTGCTCAAGGGTAGCTATTTCAATTCTAGCTTGTTTTTTAGATTGTTCATGATTTCTGCTCTGTTTTCCAGATACTCATTCAATCCTTTTGCACGAAGATTACAAGCATCGCAGTCGGCGCAGCCACTTCCTTGTATTCCGTTATAGCAAGACAGTGTGTGGTAACGAATCAAGTCCAGTTGGTTGTGGTAGTCGGCAAGGGCCCAGGTTTCCGCCTTGTTTAACCACATAAGCGGCGTTTCAATGCGCAACTTATAGTCCATGCCCAATTCTATGGCGTTATTTAAAGCCTTTACAAATGCATCCCGGCAATCCGGGTAGCCAGAAAAATCAGTTTCACAAACACCTGTAATTACAGTTTGAGCGCCCACTTGATAGGCATAAATAGACGCCAAGGTTAAAAACAGAATATTCCTGCCGGGTACGAACGTGCTTGGCAGACCGTCCCCGGAACTGTCTGTGGTTGGGACTGGAATGTTGTCCCGGGTCAAGCTGCTGATGGCCAGTTCATTCAGCAATGAAACGTCCAGTACTTTATGCACCGTCACGCCAAGCTTTTTCGAAAGCTGTTGCGCCACTTCAATTTCCGCGCGATGGCGCTGGCCATAATCAAACGTAATGCAGTGTATTTCATCGTAGTGTGGCAATGCATGGATCAAGCAGGTTGTTGAATCTTGCCCGCCACTAAAAACGATGACTGCTTTGTTGGTCATATTTTCGTTCCTTGATTAATATAGTAAGCGCGATGTTCGAAACAAAAGGTCGAGGTCCAGCCATCACCTTCACCTCATTCCCGCCCTATTGTCCTTTTGGATCACTCGCCTTTGAATCCCGGCAAGCCCTGAGCTGCACGCCATTCCTTTACCGCTTTCAATACCCCTCTCGGCGAATCATCCTCGCCGTTCTCTGGGTAATAGATCCAGTCAGATGCAGCAGCGTAACCCGTCGCCTCGATGAAGCGTTCTAAAAGCTCGTCCTGGTATGCCTCTGTACCGACTGCGCTGCAAATCTCTTTGATCAGTTCGAGAAATTCGCCCTCTGTGTATTCTGAAAGACTACTTTTAGGTCTGATCATTTCGGGCTCCTGTGTGTGTCAATGTGGTGTTTCGGGGTCATGGCGCTGAGATTATCGATATCGTAAACCTCTCCACCTTCTGAAACGGGTATTGCGTGGTGTAGTTCGAAGGATCGTCGTTGACCTACGGTATCGACGGCTTTTGCGCGTGGCGCCATACCTTCGAGCATTCGGGCTTTGTTGCTTTCATTGAATTGGCTAGCCAGTTCGGTGTCACCTCCGACTGCCGTCCAAAATGACTTCCTAAAAGCATCAAAGTCCCTAAACGTTTGTCCCCTTAACTGATCAGCAATCCGCGTTGGAATAGGTGCACCTGATCCAGTACCCGCCCCAGCAAGCCAAACCCCCGACACATCCTCACCCACTCCCGTAACGCCACCAGGCTCATACCGGGCGTTGAGCACGATGTAGATCGGCGCAAGCCCCGCATCCGCAGGAAACCAGATAATCGCATCCTGGTACTCAGGCGGATGCTCCGGGTTCACCAATACTTTGTTGGCTTGCTCAGTGGGCGGATACACCCACACCGTCGGCAATTGCGGGGCGCCTTCCAGCGCGGGAATGCCGGGTACATCGTCAGGATTCGCTGCTGGGGTCCAGGTCAGGCCGATCCCGTTGCCGATGTCGGCAACAAACTTTTCGCCGTCCTGAATGGCTTTGATGACCGGGACAAACTCCCAGTCTTTCTTCCCGCCCGTGTAGAAGCCGTAAGCGCTGACGGATCCGTCCGGCAATGTCTTCACGTTGACGCGGACACGGGTTCGCCCGGTATCCAGCGTTGCGTACTGTTCGTTTTTGTAGAAGGCGCTGTCGGGAGAAAGGCTGGTGTTCGGCATCAGTAGCGCAACGGTGCCAACCGCTGTGCCTGCTGCAACAACTGCAGATTCTGTCAGCAGGGTGAGTGCGAGCGAGCCGCCGAGACGTTGGGCAATGGCGCCACCGGTTGCCGAACCACCGACCAGTTTCAGGGGCATCCCTTCGGCGGTGATCGCTGCGCCGGTGCCAAGCACCGCCCACACGCCGTAGTTAGCCAGTTTCTCGAGGGGGACAAACCCTGACGGGTTGTTGTGATTGATGACGCCGTCGGGGAGGTTGCAGCTTTTGGCGAATACACAACCTTTGGTATTGGGTCGTTTCTGCTTTTCGAATAGTCTGGCGAGACTGTTTTCAGAGGCCTGTTGCCTGGCAAGCATGTCGTCGTAAGACCTTTGTCTAGCGTCACGCTCAGTGATCTCGGCCGGGGTCATGTCTCGCAGGTAGCGGACTCCGTTTCCACTACCGCCACCACCAGTGCCATGTTTCCAGACTTGGGGTATGTCCTTGTTGCGAGCCATGGGTGTCCTTGTTCGTCCTTGGAGGAGTCCCGGCATTTAGCTGCGGGACATTGACCCTACCGGGACGCTCAAGCTGTGGCTGTGGGACGATTCCGAAATGCGGTGCTCCGTTTTCCGTTTGTGTCATTTCTTTGCTGGGGGAAATGAAAAGATCGCAGCCTGCGGCAGCTCCTACGCCGATTTTTGTAGGAGCTGTCGCAGACTGCGATCTTTTGATCTTGATGTGGCGCTTACGACCAACGCCGAAAGATCAGCGACGTATTAACCCCGCCGCATGGTATCCGTCGGGATAGCTTTTCAGCGGCTCACGCGTATGTCTGCCGGATCTTGTGCGGTTCTTGGCCTCCATAGTTGAAAGCTTCGGCTCCATACCACGTACTCGGCAGTCAGTGCTTTAAAGGCTTCGAGAATCGGCTTGTTCACGGCCCAATTGCCGTGGCGATTTTGGTACACATGAGCTTCGCCGAACATCAGGCGGATCTCCCGCACGGCGACAGCTTGCGGCAGACAGTCTTGTTTACGGTACTCGGCCATCATCCATTGGGCGATGCGCATGTCATTATCTGTCCAAGTCATGACGCGGATTCCTGCTGAGGTCCCTGAGTCACAATTGCTGATCAGGACGGAAGAGGTGTTGATCGAGAATGCGTTCAACCTGTTGTGGCGTCTTGCACGAGAACCACAGGTTAGCTGGGTAAATCACCATGACCGGGCCTTGGTCGCAGCGGCCCAGGCAGCCCGATGCGTTGGCGCGCGATGTTCCTGGCTCACCCATTTTGGCGAGCTTGCATTTTGCTGCGCTGAGCAGTTCATGAGCGCCTGAGCCCGAGCAACTACGGCGGCCATCGGGGCGCAAGTTGGTGCAAATCAGCACATGGTGCTCGTAGGCCAACGTCGGATTTTCTGCGTCATTCATAGGTGGTCACGACCTCTGTTCAAACTTCGTCGGCAGGAACCGCGACTTTCGATGGTTCCAGATTGAGGGCGAGTACGCTCATCAGCACAATGACCGTTCCGACGATCACCATGGCCGAAGGGCGTTCGCTCAGAAGCAGTGAGGCCATCAACATGGCTGTGGGCGGTATCAGGTAAAGCGAAATGGAAGCGCGGCTCACATTGCTGTGCGCCAGTACGTATGCCCAGGCGAGGTACGCAAGGGCGCTGGGGAAGATGCCCAGAATGAGTACCGCCAGGTTGACCGAGGTTGAGGCATTTTGCGCTGCGCTCCACAGCCCCGGGACATATACAAGCAGCAGTACCGTGCCCGACCAGATGGTGTAACACACCATCGTCAGCCCGTCGTAACGATGGGTATGGTGTTTTTGCAAGGCGAAATACAGACTCCATGAAAACGCCGCCAGCAGGATCAGCAGCCCGTGTGCGTCCAGTTCACCAAAACCACGGTCTCCGGTGACTACCACAGCGGCGCCGAGCAGGCCGCACAGCACACAGATCCATTGCCAGCCGTTGACCCGATCCTTGAACGCGGAATGCGCCAATAACGTGCTGAACAGCGGCGTGGATTGTGCCAGTACGCTGGCGGCCCCAGCGCTAACACCTCGTTGGCCGTAGTTGAGGGCTATGTGATGCAGGCTGACAGCAAAAAAGCCCAGCACCGCCAGCAGCGGCAGGTCTTTCAGGCGTGGCAGGGAAATACGCATCACTGATGCGACTCCGGCCATGAACGTTGAGGCGATGAGAAATCGCATCAGTGCGAGATGACCCGGCTCGTAAGCCTTTAGTCCGATGTGGATTCCAATGGGGGAATAGGCCCAGCAAAGAATGACAAAGATCGCCGCCAACGTGATTTTTAAGCTGGGCGTTGTATTCATCAAATCGTCATCTTGGAAGCAACACGACTTTGCACGCTGGGCATGGCGTGAGCTATTGCGTTCCAGTATTGCTCAGTGATGTCCAGGAAGCGGTTGAATGAAGCGCGGACTTCCTCTATGTGCTGGTCGGTGGTGCATTCCTGGGTGGCGGCTTTCACGGCCTGGATTTTGTGTTCTTTTTCCGCATCCCCGATGTGGATGTAGAAATACTCGCAGTGTTCATGAAAGTCGTCGTTATTGGCATACAGGTGCTTATAGTTGCGCGCTCCTTCGTACAAACGAGTGAGCATCGAATAGGCCAACCACTCCTGAGCCAACAATGTGCCGAGCACATGGCGCGGATTACTGTTGTGGCCACCGTCGGTGTAAAGACTCAATTGTTCGCGACTAAACGTGTGGGTACTTTCCAGCACAGGCAAGGCCATGAGTTCGTCCATGCTGTATGGCCGATCTGCAAGACGGCTGAGAAGGTCGATCAGATAACTTTCCAGCAGGGCGAGGTGGGCCTTTTCCGGGTTACCGTAGCCCATTTCGGAGTACAGGTTTTTGACGATTTCGACCTGAGCGTACAAGTCGTCCGTGCCCACAAATGACAGGGCAACCATACGAGAAGTCTGCGTCGTACGGGCCAGGTAGTTTCGGGCGAACACCTCAACGTCGCCGAGGGAGAGTGTGCCTCCCATCCATCGTTGGTAGAACGTGTTATTCAAGGCGTTATGGGTGAACACGCTTTCGGCGAGGCACTGGATTTTGCGCTGAGATAACTCCATGAGAACTCCTGTTCATCGGGGAAATGAAGGCGCGATAGCATCCGTGCAACGTGCGCCGATTGAAGTATCAAAAACACGCAGCCTCACTACAAGTGACTTAAACTGACCCATGCATTCACTTTGGGTGAGCTATGGAATTGTCCCAACTGCGCATGTTTAAGACGGTTCACGACGTCGGCAGCATCGCGCGCGCCGCCGAGTTGCTGCACTGCGTGCCGTCCAATATCACTGCACGCCTCAAGTCCCTGGAGCGTGAGCTCGGCACACCGCTGTTTTTCCGCGATGGTCGAGGGTTGCGGATCACTCCTGCCGGGGAGGTATTTCTTGAGTACGCGACGAAAATCCTGTGTTTGGCTGATGAAGCCCGGCGCGCGGTAGCGCCCACCAATACGCCTGGCGGTCCCCTGCGCATTGGCGCCATTGAGTCTAGTGCTACGGGACGGTTACCCCGATTATTGGCCAAGTACCATGCGCTGTACCCGCAGGTGTCGCTGGAGTTGAGCACCGGCACCTGGGCTCAACTGCTGGACGATATTCAGCATCACCGGCTTGATGGGGTGATCGTGGCGGTGAACATTGAACGCCCCGGTCTCAAGCGTGCAGTGATCTACCGTGAAGATTTAATTCTCATCGCGTCCGCGTCCCATGGGCCTTTACGCAAGGCGGCGGATTTGCAAGGGAAGGAAATTTTCATGTGGCCCCCCGGCTGTCCGTACCGGTTGGCACTGGAGCAGTGGCTGTTGCGCCATGATCAGGTGTTGCCGATCGTCAGCATTGCAAGCTATGGCACCATAGTGGGCTGTGTCAGTGCTGGTGCAGGGGTTTCGCTGGTTCCTCGCGGGATCTATGAGCAATACCGTCACAGTGCGGGTTGGCAAGGATATGAATTCCCGGATCTGACGAGTATCGACAACCTGTTTTACTGGCATGAAAACGCAGGTCGACACCCAGCTCGGGAAGCGTTTTTGGCACTACTGCAGACAGAGTTCGAGGGCCCAACGGCGTTGGAGGGGGACATCGATACGACGCAGCCTCCTGCAAAACCCGCGTCTTGAATGACTGAGCCTTCGCCAAATCCCCCTCAACGCAATCCCGCCCATGTTCGCCTCGGCGTGACATTTATAGGTCTTGGTATCGGGGGGTTCTTGACCTTGAAGTTTTAAGTTACGACCAACGCCTAAAGATCAGCGACGTATTAACCCCGCCAAAAGCGAAGTTGTTGTTCATCACGTACTGGCAGCTCATCTCACGGAACTCGCCGCGCAGGTAGTCCAGTTCGCCGCAGCGTGGATCGATGTCGTCGAGGTTGAAGGTGTGCACGTACTCGTCGCTGTTCATCATTTCGATGCTGAACCAGGACTCCAGTGCACCGCAGGCGCCAAGGGTGTGACCGAGAAAACTCTTCTGCGAGCTGATTGGCATGTGGCTGCCGAACAGGCTGCTGGTGGCCAGGGTTTCCGCGATGTCGCCTTGCTCGGTGGCGGTGCCGTGGCCGTTCACGTAGCCGATGGCCGAGGGCTCCAGCCCCGCGTCTTCGAGTGCCAGCTCCATGGCTCGACGCATGGTGATCTGCTCTGGGCGGGTGGCGTGCTGGCCGTCGGCGTTGCTGCCAAAACCAACGATTTCGGCGTGGATATGCGCACCACGGGCCAGCGCGTGTTCGAGTTCTTCGAGCACCAGCATGCCGCCGCCTTCACCGATCACCAGGCCATCGCGCGCACTGTCGTAAGGCCGTGGGCTGGTTTTCGGGGCGTCGTTTTTCAGGCTGGTGGCGTAGAGCGCGTCGAACACCATGGCTTCGGTCGGGCACAGCTCTTCGGCGCCGCCGGCGAGCATCAGCGGCAGGCGGCCGAACTTGATCGCCTCGTAGGCATAACCGATGCCCTGGCTGCCACTGGTGCAGGCGCTGGAGGTCGGGATCAAGCGCCCGGTGAGGCCAAAGAAAATGCTGATATTGGCCGCTGTGGTGTGCGGCATCATCCGCACGTAGGAATTGGCGTTCAAACCTTCAGCCACTGAATTGAGCAGCATCTTGCCGAACGCCTTGATCTCCTCGGTGCTGCCGGTGGATGAGCCGCAGGACACGCCCATGCGGCCGTCCTTGATCGACTCGTCACCGAGCAGGCCGGCATCGGCCAGCGCCTGTTCTGCCGCGCCGACCGCCAGCCGGGAAACCCGGCCCATGCTGCGCAATTGCTTGCGGGTCCAGTGGCTCGGGACGGTGAAATCATCGATGGGCCCGGCCAGGCGCGTGTTCAGTTCGATGAAGCGATCCCACTCGTCCATACGGCGGATGCCACTGCGATTGGCCTTGAAGTTAGCGCGAATGGTCTCCCAGTCGCTGCCCAATGAGGTGATGCCGGCCATGCCGGTGACAACGACGCGTTTCATCAGCACAGGCCTCCGTTGACGGCCAGCACCTGCCGGGTGATATAGCCCGCTTCGGCGGACATCAGGAAGTTCACCGCGCCGGCCACCTCTTCAGGGGTGCCCATGCGTTGTGCGGGAATCATTTTCAGCAGCTCTTCCACGGGGACGTTTTCGTCGAGCATCGCCGTGTCGATCAGCCCCGGCGCAACACAGTTGACGGTGATCTTGCGTTTGCCCAGTTCGATTGCCAGGGCCTTGGCGGCGCCGATCAACCCGGCCTTGGAGGCGCTGTAGTTGACCTGCCCACGGTTGCCGATCAACCCGGAAACCGAGGTGATGCACACGATCCGCCCGGCGGCGCGGCGGCGAATCATCGGCATCATCACCGGGTGCAACACGTTATAAAAACCGTCGAGGTTGGTGCGCATCACCACGTCCCAGTCGTCCTCGCTCAGGGCCGGGAAGGCACCGTCGCGGGTCAGGCCGGCGTTGAGCACCACGCCGTAATAGGCGCCGTGGGTTTCCACGTCGGCTTCCAGATGTGCCTTGCAGCTGGCACGATCCGAAACGTCGAATTGCAGGATGCGCGCGCGGCGACCCAATGCTTCGATTTCGGCCTGAACGGCTTCGGCGTCGCTGCGACCGCTTCGGCAATGCAGCACCAGATCAAAGCCGGCCTGGGCCAGGCGTAGTGCGATGGCGCGGCCGATACCACGGCTGGAACCGGTGACCAGTACGGATTCAGTCAAGACTGGACTCCAGTAGTGCTAGAAGAGTGGGATTCATGTAGGTAGTGAGCCGACTGAGGTGGGCAGAACACATTCAGACGGGCCGTGGCATGAATGCCGGGTGCCGTCAGGTGGCATTCGAAAACGCCCATGCCGTTGTCGTCTTCGAGCGAGCGCAGGGCGTGGATCGTCAGTTCGCTGCCGACCGGAAAGTGTTCCACATTACATTCAAATTTACGCGTACCGAGCAGGAATCCAAGCTCAACCGCATTGCCTCGCTCACGTGCGCGACAACCGGCGTACGCTGCCACGCTTTGCGCCATCAGCTCGATGCCGACCCAGGCTGGCAAACTGCCGTCGGGTTGGTTGAACAGGCCACCGGGCTTGACGGTGAGGCGGGTGTGAATCTGTTCTTCGTCGAACGACAGCACGTGATCGATAAGGATCATGTCACCCGCGTGGGGCAGCAGTTCGGCGAGAGGCCAATCAATCATTGGGCGTCTCCGATAATCAGGCTGACGTTGTTGCCACCAAAGGCAAAGGAGTTACTCATCAGGCAACGTGCAGTGCGTTGTTCCAGGCGATCAGCAGCGGTCACAAAACTCAGCGCTGGCAGTTGCGGGTCGGGCTGACCGTCCCAGACCTGCGGTGGCAGCGCGTGTCGGGTATTTTCGCGGCTCAGGCTCAACCAGCAGAACGCCGCTTCCAGCGCCCCGGCCGCGCCGAGGGTGTGGCCGGTCATGGGCTTGGTTGACGAGCAGGGCACGCCCGCCGGGAACAGGCTGTTGACCGCCAGGCTTTCCATGGCGTCGTTGTGTTGGGTGGCGGTGCCGTGCAGGTTCAGGTAGTTGATCCGCTCAGGCGCTAAACCGGCGCTGCGCAAGGCCTTGTTCATCGCTTGCAGGGCACCGCGCCCGCTCGGTTCAGGGGCGGAAATATGGTGCGCGTCGGAGCTGGCACCGCTGCCCAGCAGGGCAATCGGTTGGCTGCTGCCGAGGTGTTTGCTCATCAGGAACAGTACCGCCGCTTCGCCGATGTTGATGCCGTTGCGATTGACCGAGAACGGATTGCAGCGCTGCTCGGATACCGCATCCAGCGCCGAAAAACCGTTGAGGGTCAGTTTGCACAGACTGTCGACGCCGCCACACAGCACCGCATCACACATGCCCATGTCGAGCAGTCGCTGAGCACTCATCAATGCGCGGGCACTGGAGGTGCAGGCCGTAGAAATCACATAGGCCGGGCCGCTCAGTTGCAGCCAGTCGGCGAGGAAGTTCGCCGGGGCGCCAAGTTCCTGTTGTTGGTAGTCGTATTCTGGCGGGAACTGACCGTCCCGCAGGTAATGGGCAATCCCGCGACTGGCTTCGTCGATGCCCGAGGTGCTGGTGCCCAGGACGATGCCGATGCGTCCACGGCCATAGGTCTGAATGGCCTGTTCAATGTCTTCGCGGATTTGCAGCGCGGCGTCCAGCAGCAACTGATTGTTGCGGGTGTTGTGCTGCTTCAGTGCAGCCGGGATCGCGGGCAACTCACCGTGTACCGCCGCCACCGGCAGCGAACGTTCAGGCACCCAGCCGGCCTCGACACGGATTCCCGAGCAGTCGCCGGCAAACAGCTTGCGGGCCACTTCGTGTTTGTTGCGGCCCAGGCTGCAGATCAGCCCGAGGGCGTTCAGGTAGGCCGTCATGGTGCAGTCTCGGCGGTCAGCGGGGTAACGTGATAGTTCAGCTGTTCGGGCAGCGTCAGCACGAAGTCCGACGGGCTTCGATACAGCACCTGCCAGTGTGGCGTCAGCGAGCGTAAAGCCGCGTGATGCCGGGCGGCAGGATAATTATTGAGCAACTCGGCCTCCGGTGTCAGGGCGAACAACAACGCTGCAAACAACTGGCGCGCTTCCGGGTTGGGCGGCAGCAAGCCGTCGGCCTGCCACTGGTTGTCGACCAGGCGCTGGCGAGCCACCGGAATGCCCAGTGGGTCCATCAGCGACCAGCGAATACCGGCACCTTCGCGCTGGATCACCAGCAACCAGTCCTGGCGCTGATCGGCCCGTTGCCGCTCGACATGCAATTGCAGCGGCAAGGCCAGTGTCGGGTTGCGCTCGGGCAGCGGCGGCTGGCTGGCGCAAGCGCTCAGCAGCAAGGCACAGCACACGAGCAGGAGGCGAATCATCAGCGCTTACCTTCGAGCGGTTTACGGGCAACCACGTTGACCAGGGTTTCTTCCCGTTGGCCAGGCGGTTTTGGGCGGCGCAGTCCAAAGCGTTCGAGCAGACCGAAATCCTTCGCGCGACTCCACCACAGATAAGGGTAGGACACGTTTTGCGGGCCGAATTCAAAACCCTGCTGGCGAATCATCTGCAAATAACCGTCGGCGCTCTTTTGCACGTGCATCGGGTGGCGGAACAACCAGCGAATCACCCAGGTGTCGATGTAGGCTTCGGTGGACTCGGCAAACATCAGATAGCCGCCCGGCTTGAGCACCCGATAGAACTCGGCGAGGGCTTGCTCCTGTTCCACCAGGTGGTGGAAGGTCTGGTGGCAGAACAGCAAATCGACGCTGGCGTCCGGCAGTTTGAGGGTCGCGCAATCGCTGCCGATCAGTTCGACGTTGATGTTCTGGCGCTGCGCCTCTTCGCCGCTGAGCATCAGGCTGTGCGGGTCGGCGTCGAGGCCGATCAGCCGTTGCGGGGCAAACACCTGATGCAGGTACTGGAACGACTTGCCCTGACCGCAACCGGCATCCAGCAGCACTGGACGGCTCGGCAGTGCTTCGCTGAACAAGCTGTGCAGGTCGTTGATTGCTACCCGCAGCACGTGGTGCTGCCAGGTGAAGCTGCGCAGGAACCAGAACCCGAAGCGGGTTTCTTCGACGTAACTGTCGCTGAGGTACTGTTGTTCGGTGTCACTCACGTTGCATCACTCGCACAAATCTCCGAGAGCATGCGCAACCGGCGCTTGGGCTCGCTGACGAATGGGTTGCGTTCGTCCCAGGCATAACCGGCGAGGATCGCGCTGATCATGCGGCGGATCTCCGGAGCGCTGCCGGGGTGGTAGATCACATCCTGGAAGGTCCCGGCGTACCAGCCTTCGACGTAGCAGCGGAAGGTATCGACACCGCGCTTCAGTGGCACGGCAAACTCGCGTTGCCAGTCCACGGTTTCGCCTTGCAGTTGGCGATGCAGAACGCCGGCGGCCATGCTCGCCGAACGCATGGCGATGGTCACGCCGGAGGAAAACACCGGATCGAGGAATTCTGCGGCGTTGCCGAGCAAGGCGAAGCCCGGGCCGTGCAAGGTTTTGACGTTGGCCGAGTAGCCGCCGATGGTCCGCGCGGGTGTGTCCCAGTGGGCGTTTTTCAGCACTTTGGCCAAGCTTGGGGTTTCGGCGATGAAGCCACGCAGGCATTCGTCGAGATCGTCGCCGCGGCCTTCGAAGTGTTCGGCGGCGGCAACCACGCCCACCGAGCAGCGACCCTGGCTGAACGGGATGGTCCAGAACCAGATGTCGCGCTGGGTCGGGTGGGTGGTGATGAGGATCTTTTCACGGTCGAAGTGCGGGCCGTCGATGTGGTCTTCGATGTGGGTGAACACGGCCTGGCGCAGCGGGAAGTTCGACGGTGCTTCAAGGTCGAGCAAACGCGGCAAGACGCGGCCGTAACCGCTGGCATCGAGCACGAAGTCGGCTTCCAGGCGGTATTCGCTGCCGTCTTCACGGCGAGCGCTGAGCTGGGGTTTCGCCCGCTCGAAGTCGGCACTGATGATCGTCTCGCCGTAACGGATTTCCACCCCTTGCAGCGCTGCCTGATCGGCCAGCAGTTTGTCGAAATCAGCGCGCTGGACCTGGAAGGTGGTCGGCTTGCCGTTGCTGAAGGTGTCGCCGAAATCGAACGTACTGTAGCGCTCGCCCCAGGCGAAAGCCGCGCCGTTTTTCAGCTGGAAGCCGGCGGCTTGTACCGCTTCGAGCATGCCGGCTTCTTCGACGAAATCCAGGCAGTGCGAGAGCAGGCTTTCGCCGATCGAAAACCGTGGGAAGTGCTGACGTTCAATGATCAGCACGTCATGGCCGTTACGCTTGAGCAGCGCGGCGGCGATGGCGCCCGATGGGCCGGCACCGATAACGATGACCTGGCGTCGTTCCGTATCAACTGTTGGCACTGGTGCTCCTTGCCGGGGCGGCGAGCTGTGAGGGGAGGCGGTGCACACCGGCGAGTGCCGGCAGCAGTGTTGCGATCAAACCCATCAGCATCAGCGCGAAATACAGCGCGGGACTGATCAGCTGTTGTTGCAGCAGCAGATTGAGAAAGACGATCTCGCTCAAGCCGCGAATGTTCAACAGCAGACTTTCGCGCCAGCGGTTGGCGCCGACAAACGATGTTCCGGCCCAACCGAGGCCGACCCAGTTACCCAGCAGTTTGCTGGCGATAGGAAACACCAGCAGCGCACCGAGCTGCATCCAGCTGAGGCTGTCCATGGCGCTGTGCACGTTGATCTGCACAATGCCGAAGGTCAGGATCAGCGGGATTGCAATGCTGTTCTGCAAGCGACTCAGCCAGGCTGCCGGTAACGGTAGCACCAGCGGTAGTTTGAGGGCAGCCATGCACAACAGATAACCGATGCCGAAAATCAGCGCATTGAGTTTGAAGTGTTCCGCTACCACCAGCAGCGCGAAGAAGCCCAGGCTGTGCAGCAGCGGCTGGCGTAACCCGAGCACACGCAGCAGCAACGGCAGGCAGGCGCCGGCCAGCGGCAGCAACAGGCTGCTCAGGTGCAGGCTGCCTTGGGCGAAGGCGAACAGGCTCCAGCAGGTCAGGTCGATGAGGATGGCGGTTTGCACCAGTCGGCGGATTGCGGCGGGTGGATAGTTGATGTGCCGCAGGTACAGATACAGCACCGGAATCGCCGTGATCGCGAACAACAGGCCGACCGCCAGCGAGCTCAACCATGGCTGATCCGGCAGCAACCAAATGGCTGTTGCCAGGCCACAGGCGAACGGAATGCAGAAACTCGGGAAGGCGATTTTCAGGCTCTGGCGGTCCAGCTTCAGGTCGATAACGTCGCTGAGAATATGCCCCAGCAACAGCGCGAAACTCAGGCTGTAGAGGTTTTTCAGCCAGTCCGGCGAGACCAGTTCGGCACCGTTTAACTGCCAGTACGGTTCAATCCAGAAATACATCAACAGCGGCAGGCCGAAGGTCGCCAGCAGCAACTGGCTGACAATCGGGATCAAGCCAAAATGACGCCCGACGCGAGTCGCCACGGCGAACAGCGCCAAGGCCAGCAGCCAGAACAGCACGGTCATCATGCTGCCGGCTCCGCAACGGGCGCGGCGTGCGCCGAAGGTTTGGCCCACGGCGCGAGGATGAAGCTGAAGGCCAGCCCGAGGCTCACCGAAAGGCCGAAGTTGCTCACCGCCGGGGTGCTGGAAATCGCCAGCAGACCAAACGACAGCCACGTCGTCGCCGCCGCCAGCAGCGTGCCTAACAGGCTCACGGCGGCACCGCCGATTTGCTCGCGCATGAGGATCGCGTAATCGACACTGATCGCTGTCACCAGCAGCAACCCGAACACGCTGAACAGTGTCAGCGGCTGCCCCAGCCAACCGAGGCTGGCCAGGCTGCACAGGGCCGCCAGTAATGGCAGCGCGACGAGCCGCAGGGCGCCGCCAAAACCGAAGGGCAGAATCAGCAGCAACACGATCAATGCGCAGGACATCAGTTTCAGTTCAGCCGCGCTGATCTGGGTGGCGGCGAAGACCTTGTTCAGGTCGTCCAGACGATCCACCAACTGCACACCCGGCAAGTCCAGCGCTTGCACCCGCAGCAGCGCGGTATCGTTCAAGCCTTGCAGGCTGACCATCGCCGCCACGCCGCCATCCGTAGCGCCCAGCCACAGCGGGCGCCACGGCTCGGCCAAGGGCCCGACCAGCGCTGCGTCGATGTCTTCGACCGGCAAGGCCTGCAACTGCGTCAGTTCGGCTTGCAGTGCGGTGGCCGGGATGCCGAGGTCGAGCAACGGTTGCCAGAATGCCGGGAGTTTATTCAGGGCGTCGCGAACCTGTTGCTGCTCGGAAGGCAGGCTGACCAGTTGGCTCAGCGCCAGGTAGCCTTTGAGCTTGTCCAGATTGACCAACTGATCCAGTCGGTCGCTGAGGGCTTTCTGGCGCTCGAGCAGTTGCTGCTGGTTGGCCGCGCGCACCAGGAAGAACTGGCTGGTGGGTTGATAGCCGGTGATCCGCGCAATGGTCTGCGCTTCGTTCATCAATTGCGGCGGCGCACTGACCCACTGACGGATGTCGTTTTTCGTGGTCAGGTGCCACAGGCCACCCGCACAAAAGACCAGGACCAACATCAGCAGGACCGAACTGCGCACGCGTTTGAGCAGCGCTGCACGCATGTTCACCAAAAACTCGGCCACCCGCAGCGGCCACTGCGCGGGTCGCAGGTCCGCACCCTTGAGCAGCGCCGGCAACAAGCACACCGCCGACAGGTAGGCGCCGAGCAGACCGGCGGCAGAGAACACGGCTATCTGGGTCAGCGCCGGGAACGGTGTCCAGGCCAGTGCCAGATAACCGATGCAACTGGTGGCCAGGCTCAGGGTCAGCCCCGGCAAAGTCACGCGCAGTGCGGGCCAGCTGTGCCAGGGTTTCAGGCTCCAGCTCTTGGACAGGTAATGCAGCGGGTAGTCGACCGCGACGCCGATCAGGCTCGATCCGAGCACCAGGGTCATCACGTGCATATGGCCAAACAGTGCGACGCAGGCCACCGCACCAAACAGCATGCCGACCAATACAGGGATGAAGGCCAGCAACACGCGGAATCTGCGAAATGCCAGCAACAGCAGCAACAGGATGCCGACGGTTGCGCCACCGCCGACCCAGGTAATTTCGCGGGTCGCTTGCTGCTGACCGTTGGCGGCGTACAGCAGGCCGCTGGCGGCGAGTAGTTGCACGTCGGCCTGCGCCGCTTCTTCGCGGCTGTGCTTGAGCAGCTCGGCGACCTTCAGCGGCAGTTGCATGTCGAACGCGTTGCCGCTGGTGCGGGCTCGCAGCATGACCCAGCTTTTGCCGTCGGCGTCGGCGACCAATGTGCCGCTGCCAATGTCCAGTTGCACTGAACCGTGCTGCGGCTGGCTGTTTTGAATGCGTCCGGTCAGGCCCAGCCAGTCATCCTGGCTCGGCACCAGGCTGAAACCGGTAAAGGGGTCGAACAGCGCTTGCACGCGCTGCTGGATGAAGGCTTGCGGTTGTTCGATCAACTGTTGCCGATCGGTGGCCGAGAGCATCGCCAACCGACCTTGCAGCAACTGCGTGCGCAACGCGGGCAAGTCGGCTTGCAGGTTCCATTGGACCTTCTCGAACAGTCCGCTGGCCAGCCACTGTTCGCCGAGTTTTTGCGTCATGGCGATGGCTTGCGGGCGATCGGTGTGGCCAACCAGCACCAGCATTTCGCGGTTCAGCGGTTCCTGCATGCGCTGTTCGGCCTTGAGCTCCAGCGCGTCCGGCGCGGTGCCCGGTACCAGATCCATCAGGTTGGCCGACAGCGGTGCGCCGTCGTGCCATTGCCAGCCGGCGAGTGCAAGCACCGCCAGCAGCAGGGTCAGAAATAGCCGTGGAAGCCTCCGTTCACTCGGCAAAGTCATGTTGCTCCGCATCGGTCAATGGGTTGGCGCTGGTAGTGTCCTGCATGCGCAAAACGGTGCTGTCGCCCTGGGTTTCCAGCAATTCGATGCGCTGCACCAGTTCACCGCCGTCGATGTTGATCTGATTGAACACTTGCTTGAGCAGCATCGAACGCGGGGTCAGTGTGAGTTTCCAGTTGTGTGCTTCGCCGCTCAGCGATAACTCGAAATCCCGCTGCAGCCCGCTGCTGTCGCCTTGCAGTACCGCGAGGAAGATGCGGTTCTGCTCGGCGCCAGCACTTTTGCCCGGCAGCATTTGCCAGCCACTGCCGTCACGCCGTGCGATGCCCTTGGTGCTGATCCGGTAATCCTGTTGCAGCGGCGTTTTGAGCAACCACAGCAAGCCGTGATCCCTGGCCAGCACGAACGAGCCCTTGCTGGTCAGCGGTTGCGGCAGGGCACGCAGGTGTTTTTCCTGAATGAAACTGCCGTGGATCACGCTGGGTTTGGCCAGTTGGTCGCTCAGCTGTTGCAGGTCGAAGGCGTTCGCCAGCGATGAGAAGCCGAGCAACATGAGGCTCGCGACAATCGCGTAGCAGCTGGCGAAGCCTGCGTTCGGCCGCGTAGCGGTCGTAATCCGGGCTACCCGGTTTTCCTGCAAGATCGCGGTTTCAGGTTTTACGACCGCTTCGCGGCCGAACGCAGCCTGGCGGCAGCTGCTACGAAGGCGTCGCGTCAGCATCCAGAACTTCATGGCAACATCCTCTCGACCGCATCGGTAAACACCTTCGGCGACGCCAGTTGCATCTCGCGGCTGGCGACGTGCACGGCGACCTGCACCGAGCTTGCGCGGGTCAGGCGTTCACCGGTGGCGAGGTCGCTGATCAGGTAGCTGATCTTCAGACGGTTTTCCCATTCCACCAGGCTGGCGCGCACGTTAAGCGTCTGGCCGAACACCGCGCCGCGCACATAACGCAGTTGCAGGTCGATCACCGGCCACGCGTAGCCGGATTCCTGCATGGCGGTGTAGTTGTGGCCGAGCTGGTCGAGCAGGGCACAGCGGGCGACTTCCAGGTACTTCACGTAATGGCCGTGCCAGACCACGTTCATCGAATCGACGTCGAAGAACGGCACAAGGATTTGCGTATCGGCGTGAAGCACTCCCTTGCTACGCATGCAGCCTCCAGTGTTGTTCGGCGATGCGTTGCAGACACAGGCGCAATTCACCTTCCAGGGCGCGGTCTTCAATGACCGGCGCGAAGTCCTTGGCGAGCTCTGCGTGCATCGCCGCCAGCGCCGGCGGCAATGGCCGGGCGTCTTCTGCCTGGCTGCGCAACCAGACGCCTTGATTGGCTGCCAACAGGGTCGCAGCGGCAACCTGTTCGGTCAGCTCCAGTACGCGGATCGCATCACGGGCAGCGATGGTGCCCATGCTCACTTTGTCCTGGTTGTGGCATTCGGTGGAGCGTGAGAACACGCTGGCCGGCATGGTGTTTTTCAACGCTTCGGCGGTCCAGGCGCTGGTGCCGATCTGCACCGCTTTAAAGCCATGGTTGAGCATCGCGCGCTCGGCGCTGGCGCCCGACAGGTTGCTTGGCAAACCGTGGTTGTAGCGTTCGTCCACCAACAGCGCGAGCTGACGGTCGAGCAGGTCGGCAACGTTGGCCACGAGGTTTTTCAGGCTGTCCATGGCGAAGGCGATGTGCCCGCCGTAGAAGTGCCCGCCGTGCAGCACGCGTTCGGCTTCGGCGTCGATGATCGGGTTGTCGTTGGCGCTGTTGAGTTCGATCTCGATGAACGAACGCAGCCAGTTCAGGCTGTCGGCCAACACACCGAGCACATGCGGCGCGCAACGCAGCGAATAGCGGTCTTGCAGGCGATGCAGCGGTGCGGTCGGTGCGTCGATTGCCAGATCCTTGCGCAACCACGCGGCCACTTGCATCTGGCCCGGGTGCGGCTTGGTGGCGAACAGACGCTCGTCGAAGTGCTCCGGGTTACCTTGCAGGGCAACCACGTTCAGCGCAGTGATGCGCGTCGCCAGTTGCAGCAGGTAGTCGGCACGGGCGTAGGCCAGGCAGGCGAGGCCGGTCATTACCGCCGTGCCGTTCATCAGCGCCAGCGCTTCCTTGGGCCGCAGTACCAGCGGCTCCCATCCGAGTTCGCGGTGGACGTCGGCGGCCTGCCGGCGCTCGCCCTTGAACAGCACTTCGCGCTCGCCGGACAAGGTCGCGGCGACGTACGACAGCGGTGTCAGATCGCCGCTGGCGCCCACCGAACCCTCTTCCGGGATCAGCGGCAGAATGTCGTGTTCGAGGAAGGCATGCAGGCGCTCCAGCAGCTCGATGCGAACCCCGGACACGCCGTGGCACAGCGACTGCAAACGCGCCGCAAGCACCGCGCGGGTAGCCTGGGCGTCGAGCAGTTTGCCCAGGCCGCACCCGTGGAAGGTGTACAGATGACGCGGCAGCGCTTCGACATGATGCAGCGGCACCGCGACCACGCAGGAATCGCCGTAACCGGTGGTCACGCCGTAGATCACGCCTTCCTTGTCCAGCAACGAATCGAGAAACCGCGCGCCCTTGGCGATGCGCTCACGGTATTCGCTGTCGTTTTGCAGTTGCACGGGCGCCTGACGGTTGGCCAGGGCCAGCACGTCTTCGATGCGCAAAGGGAGTTCGCCGAAGGTTACCGGCTCAAGCGGATGCGTCGTCATCGGTCTTCCAGAATGGGTAAAAGTTGAACCATTGTTGGGGCGCTTCAAGGCAGCACTGGCCGAGGCGTTCGGCATAGCGCGTGGCCCAGTGGTGAATCACTTGCTCGCGGTCGCTGCGCTTCCACACCACCGCGTCGGCGAAGGGCTCGATGATCAGCCGATAGTCGCCCGCTGGTTTTTTCAGGCACATCAGAAAATTGACCGGGCACTTCAACAGGCCGGCCAGTAGCCACGGACCTTGGGGGAACGCGGCCGGATGACCGAGGAAGTCCACCGTCACGCTGCGCCCGCCGTGCAGCGGCACGCGATCGCCGGCAATCGCCAGCCACTCGCCACGCTCCAGGCGCTGGCTCAGTTGCAGCATGATCACCGGGTCCAGTTCGCTGACCTGGATCAGCCGCAGATTGGTCGCGCCCGCTTCGCCCAGCAGGCGATTGAAACGCTCGGCGTGCTTGGTGTGCACCAGCACGTTCATGGTGACCCTTTCACCGAGTTCGGCGAGGGCTCGGCAGACTTCGAGGTTGCCCAGGTGAGCGCCCACCAGCATCTGCCCGCGTGTGCCGCGCAATTGATTGCGCAACAGCGCCGGGTCGATGATTTCGATCTGTTCGATGCTCAACTTGCCGTTCCACACGTCGAGCTTGTCGAGCATGGAGTCGGCGAAGGCCATGAACTGGCCAAACACCCGCCAATGAGACGGGCGCAATTCGCTGCGGCCGCTCCAGTCGGCCAAGCGCTGCTGGTATTGCCAGGCGCTATGGCGGGCGCTGCGACCGAACAGGAAAAAGTACAAGACGATGCCGTACAGCAGCGGGCTCAACATCCGACGTCCGAGCACTTTTGCGCAGAATGCGGTGAATTTCATCAGCCAGAAACTGCCGCGTTCCTTGTGGTCGGCCCAGTGCTCGTTGTCTGCATTGATGCTCATGTTCGCCACCGTCGCCAAAGAATGACCGGCGCCCGTAACAGCATGCCGAAGAACAGGCGGGTGTGCATGCCCGTAATCAGCACATTGTCGCGAAACAGCCGAAAATGCGAGACGCCATCCTGGGGGTAGTGAACCTTGGTGTGCAGCCAGTGCATCGGCAGATTGCGCCAGGCCAGGCGCACAATGATGTCAGTGTCGAAGTCCATGCGATTGCCGATCTTCACCGAATTGATCAGCGCCAGCGTCGGCGGCAACGGGTAGAGGCGAAAACCGCACATGGAGTCGCGAATCTGCAACGAAAGGGTGTTGATCCAGACCATCACGTGCGTCAGGTAGCGGGCATACAAACGGCCCTTCGGCACACTGGCGTCGTACAGCGGGTAGCCGCAGATCAGTGCGTCGGGATGGGCGCGTGACTGCTCGATGAAGGTCCGAACGTCACTCAAGTCGTGCTGACCATCGGCGTCCACCTGCAAGGCATGACTGAAGCCCAGGCGCGAAGCTTCGCGAAACCCGCTCATGACCGCGCCGCCCTTGCCCTGATTGACGGCGAGCTTGATCAGGAAAACCTGGTCGCGCTGGGCCAGTTGTTCAAGCACTGCGGCACAGGCCGGACTGCTGGCGTCATCCACCAGAATGCACGGCAGATGGTTGGCGAGCAGCGCGTCGACCACGTTAGTGACGGCGGCTTCGTGGTTGTAGACCGGGATCACGGCACAGGGGTTATGCATCTGGGTAGCTCTCCCGAACTTGTAGCAGCTGGCGAAGCCTGCGTTCGGCCGCGAAGCGGTCGCCAAACGGGTGATCGCGGTTTTCCAGGTGTATTGAAGTCACCAAACTGCGAGCGCTGCGCGCTCGAACGCAGCCTTCGGCAGCTGCTACGGGGATTATCGAGTTATCCACAGGCGCTCTCCAGGAGTATTCGTCCACTGGAGCAGGTAGCCGTCTCATTGCGATAGGCGAAATACAATTTGCTGCGCAATGGGTCGAAGCGCAGGTGCAGTTGGATTTCGTCGCCGGGGCGCACCAGTTGCTGGAACTTCAGCACTTCCATGCCGGCAAACTTTATCGGCAGCTCCATCAGTTGCCGACCCAGGTTCAGCGCCCATTCGACTTGCACCACGCCCGGCAATACAGGCGTTTGCGGGAAGTGGCCGCTGAAGTAGGCAAGGTCCGGCGGCACTGCCAGTTGCAGGCTCCACTCGCCGTCGGCTTCGACCTGTTCCAATACGTGTGGCGCCTTTGGGCGGGGCGCCAGCAGCAGGGCTTCAACGTCGGCTTGCGGCAGTTTGCCCTGGGCGTTCAGCGGCAGTTGACGCAGCAACCGCCAGCGGCGCGGCAGGGCCAGGGTTTCGCAATGTTGGCTCAAGTGCTGACGCAGTTCCTGGGTCAGCGTACGCCGGCCTTGGTTGCGCAACGCATGCAGGCCTTGTTCGCTCAACACCAGCAAGGCACCCAGCGAGGCGCGGTTTTCCTGAACCACGCCGAGGCGCGCTTCGGCGACCCAGTCGTGGGCCATCAATGCCTGTTCCAGCATGGGCAGCGAGATACGTTTTTCTTCCAGCTTGACGATCCGGTCCAGCCGTCCGAGCAGTTCGAAACGACCGTCGGCGGCGATGCGCGCGGCATCGGCGGTGTGTTCAACGTGGTCGACCGGCAAGTACGGCGAGGCGATGAGCAGGGCCCCGTCACGGTCCTGGCTGAGCACGACATCGGCAAAGGGCTGCCAGAGATCGTCGCCCTGACGCCAGGCAATGCCACCGGTTTCCGAGCTGCCGAGAATCTCTGTCGGCCATTGTTGCAGTCGTTCGTGCAAGCGTTGCGCCGCCTCGGCCGGTAATGCGCCACCGGAGGAAAACACTCGGCGGACTGCGCTCAAGGCCGGCCAGTCGAGGTTGTCGCCCATGCGCTTGAGCAGCGCCGGGCTGGCAACCCAGGCGAAGGCCGGGTGTTCGCGGCTGGCGCGCTGCAAGTCTTCCGGGAACGCCAATTGCCGGCGTACGAACGGACGCCCGGCGCACAGTGGCCACAGCACCCGAAACAGCAATCCATAGATGTGCTGCGTGCCGACGCTGCCGATGATGCAGGCGCTGCCCAGGTCCGTGCCCCACAAGTGCTCCAGTGCCTGAACTTCATTGGCCAGTTGCCGCAGGGTTTTCTCGATGCGCTTGGGTTCGCCGCTGGAGCCGGACGTGCACAGGCTCAGGTGGCAGTGATCGAGATCCAGTTCGGCGGCAGCCAGCGGCGTCTGCTGGAAGTCAGTCAGCTGTGCGTCGTCTGCCACATCAGTCAGCCACAGGTCGACCTCCGTCGACCAGCGCAGACGGGTCTGGGGTTGCAGATCGGCGGGCAGCAGCACGCTAACCCCGGCACGCCAGGCGCCGAGCAGGGCAATCGCAAGTTGCGCGGCGTCTTCCAGGTGCACGGCGATGCGCGTTACACCTTGTGCTTGCAGGCCGGCGGCGAGGCGCAGGGCCTGGTCGCACAGGTCGGCGTGATTGAGCGCCGGATCCGTCGTGACAGCGCGCGCAGGTAGTGCCTTGAGCAACAATTGCTCAAGTTTTATCCAATTCATGGGTGGCCTCGTACCCGTTGTCGTATGAGCCATTCAATGGCAAACAGCAAACCCATTAACCCGTAGGAGATCAGGCCGGTGTACAACATCCACCAACTCAGCGGCGCCCAAAGGGTCAGGGCAGCAGCGAGCAAACCGTTACAGAGGAAAAACACACTCCAGGCGATCGTCACCTGGCGGGTATAAACAATGGCCTTGTCCGGCAGATGCGGTTCGCGCAAACGCGCCAGCCGCTCGATCATCGGTTGCCCGAACTTCAGGCTCAGGCCAAACAGCGCCAGCATGAAACCGCTCATCAGCACCGGGTACCAGCGCAACAACACAGGGCTGTCGAACAGCGCCAGCAGCAGGCAAAACGCAATGGCAACCACCGCCATCCAGAGGCTACCAGGGCGCCGTTTGCCCAGCAGCGCACGGGCCAGCCACAATCCACCCAGCAACAGACCGAACTGCCACGGGGCAAAATGTTCCATGCCGAAATACACCGCAAAGGGGTACAGCAGGCCCGCCAGCAGCAGACCGAGGCCGATCAGTCGGCTCATGCGGCCGGTTGAACCAGACGGTAGACCGCCTCGACCACGTCGCCGACGGTACGCACCGACTTGAACTCTTCAGCGGCAATTTTCTTGCCGGTCTGGCGTTTGATGTGATCGATCAGGTCGACGGCATCAATGCTGTCGATTTCCAGGTCCTGATACAGGTTGGCGTCCAGGGTCACGCGTTCGGGTTCCAGCTCAAAGAGTTCGACCAGGGCATCACGCAGGGTGTTGAAGATGTCGTCACGAGTTTGCATGGTCCGGTCTCAAGCTGCCTGTTTTGCAGTGACGAACGCCGCAAGGCTCGCCACGTTGGTGAAGTGACCACGGGTGTCATTGGCATCGGCGTCGATTTTGATGCCGTACTTTTTCTGGATCGCCAGGCCGAGCTCCAGCGCGTCGACCGAGTCCAGGCCCAGCCCTTCGCCAAATAGCGTCTGCTCGTCGCCGATGTCCTGCACACCGATGTCTTCGAGGCCAAGGGCGTCAATGATCAGCAGTTTTATCTCAAGCTTCAGATCGCTCATCTTCGGCGAGCTCCTTAATAAAGTAATGGTGAAAATAATCGTTGAGCTTGCGCGAGGCCTGCGGTGCAGGGCCCAGCGCCGCGAAGGCCTGTGGGTCTATATCGGCCCCGACACGGAAACTGAAGTGCACGCGACGTTTGGGGATCCGATACCAAGGCTCGGCCTTGGTCAGGGTCGTGGGGCTGACCTTGATGATCACCGGGGTGACGATTCTCGCACCGCGCAGCGCGATTGCCGCGGCGCCCCGATGAAAGGCCGGTGATTGGCCGGGTTGGGTGCGAGTACCTTCGGGAAAAATGATCAGGGTCTGGTCGCTTTTCAGTGCGTCGGCAGCGGCGTCGAGCATCTCCATACTGCCATCGTTGCTGATGTATTCGGTGCGACGTAACGGGCCACGGGTAAAGGGGTTTTCCCAGAGGCTTTTCTTGACCACGCAGTTGGTGTGGGGCACCAGGCCGATCAGGAATACGACATCGATCAACGAGGGATGATTGGCGATGATCATCTGCCCCGGGCGCCCGAGCTTTTCCGCGCCCTGGATGTCGTAGGTCAGCACACCTGTGCGGGCCATGAACCGGACAAAAAACCAGAATATCCGGCTGACGGTATAGCGCGCCCGTTGCCGATGGGTCTGGGCATCGCCTGGCAGGCAACTCAATAGTGGCAAAACTACCAATCGCAGGCACAGCGCCCCCAACCCGAAGAAGGTGAAGCTCGCGGCAGTGGCCAGCAGGCGCCAGTAATAGGCGTCGCGGTTTTTATCGGTTACTGGTTGCGTTGCCAGGTCCATACACGATTTTTCCAGGCATGTTGGCAGGTGGTCTGCTGGCCGAGCAGAGTACTCAACAGATTCAGCGCATGGGGCCAATGGGGTTTGGACAACGTATCCGTGGTGCTGTTCAGAGACAGCTGCCACTGATTTCCGGGCGTGATCAACAGGCCGACTGCGTACGGGAACGGTACATCGTCGATCCAGGTCGAGTAGGCTTGCGGCGGTTGTTCTTCGGTGATCACCAGCAGTACCGCCGGCGCGCCTTCTTCAAGCAGCGCCGCAGCCTCCAGCATGCCGTGTTCAAGGCCATCGCCAGCCGCCGCGAGGGCGGTCATTTCGCTGGTTTCTCCGCGCATGATCGACCACAGGCCGATGACGGCGTTGTGCACCGACAGACTGAACTGGGTCGGTGACAGCGGCTGATCGGCGGCCAGGTCGTTGAGAATCTCGAAGGTGCGCGGGGTTTCGCCGTGACGAGAAATGAAGACCAACGGTAGCTGTTCGTGACCCTCGGCCAACGGCCAGCCGACACTAAAGGCCATCCGCGCCAGACGGCTGAGTCGCCGACGCTGCATGGCTGGCAAAAACGATACGTCGGGGGCGGCATCGCTGTTCTCGAGCACGACCGGTTGTCGGCTCCAGGCTTGCCAGTCGTCCACGCTTTCGAGCCCAGGGGCCCAAGCGCGCCATTGGGCGATATTGAATTTGATCACTGAAAAATTCATCCCGCCCCTGCGGGCTTCCATGACGCGGTGAGTCGATTGACCGGCGACTGACCCGGCATGACGCTACCGCCGAGTGGCGCGCATTATCCCGGTGCGGCGGGCTTTCAGCAAATACTGGCCCCAATTTGTTCGGTGTGCCATGCCGTTTATCTGCGAAAAAGCTGTCGTTTTGCCATTATTCTGTTTTTAACAGACGTGTCTGTCAGTTGATTCATCACTCAAAGAGCGAAACCGGTCGGTTTTTTGCCGAGATTGCAGCTGACCGTGCAGTCCGACTACCAACGAGGTAGCGAAGCAGCGGTGTCGGCAACTACACTCGGTCATTCTTTGATACACGGAGGTTTTGACATGCGGCGCGTGGTGTTCAATCAGAAAGGTGGCGTGGGCAAATCCAGTATTGCCTGCAATCTGGCGGCGGTCAGCGCCAGCGAGGGCTATCGCACGCTGCTGGTGGATCTCGATGCCCAGGCCAACTCCACTCAGTACCTGACGGGTTTGACCGGCAACGACATCCCGATGGGCATCGCCGACTTCTTCAAGCAGACCCTGTCGTCCGGGCCGTTTTCGAAGAAAAACCAGGTCGATATCTACGAAACCCCGTTCGACAACCTGCATGTGGTCACTGCCACCGCCGAGCTGGCCGACCTGCAGCCCAAACTTGAGGCCAAACACAAGATCAACAAGCTGCGCAAACTGCTCGACGAACTGGCCGAAGACTACGACCGGATCTACCTCGACACCCCGCCAGCGTTGAACTTCTACGCGGTGTCCGCGTTGATCGCCGCCGACCGCGTGCTGATTCCCTTCGACTGCGACAGCTTCTCCCGTCAGGCGCTGTACGGCTTGCTGGCGGAAATCGAAGAGCTGAAGGAAGACCACAACGAGGACCTGCAAGTCGAAGGCATCGTGGTCAACCAGTTCCAGGCCCGCGCGAGCCTGCCGCAGCAGATGCTCGACGAACTGATCGCCGAAGGCCTGCCGGTGCTACCGGTGTACCTGGCCAGCTCGGTGCGCATGCGCGAATCCCACCAGGCCAACATGCCACTGATCCACCTCGACCCCCGGCACAAACTGACCCAACAGTTCGTCGAACTGCACAACCTGCTGGAAAACACCTGATCCCTACAGACAACACAACACCCATGTGGGAGCGAGCCTGCTCGCGATGACGGTGTGACATTCAACGTAGATGTTGGCTGTCAGGCCGCTATCGCGAGCAGACGAACGTCGCCCGGCTCTTCCCACATTTAGTTCAGGGTGGCTTTGAGATCGTCGTCAGACCCCCTGACTCCGCAACCAGCTCATCAACTGCGGCAACGGAAACGCCCCGCTCTGACGCGCCACCTCCCGACCGTTCTTGAACAGAATCAAACTCGGAATCGAACGAATCCCCAACTGCGCCGACAACTGCTGATTCGCCTCGCTGTCCAGCTTGGCCAACCGACACTTGCCCGCCAACTGCCCCGCCGCCTGCTCGAACACCGGCGCAAACGACTTGCACGGCCCACACCAATCCGCCCACACATCCACCAGCAACGGCAGATCACCCTTGATCTGACTGGCGTAATCGCCTTGCGTCAGCTCAAAGGGCTTGCTCAGCAGGACGTCGGCTTTGCAGCGGCCGCACTTGGGATGATCACCCAGGCGCTCGGCGGGGATGCGGTTGAGGCCGTTGCAGTGGGGGCAGGGGATCAACAGGGGTTCAGACATGAAGGGGCTCCGGAAAGTGGGCAATGCAACCAATCTGGAGCCGAGGCCATGGATTATCAAGGTGTGCAGGCGAGAGCAAAAAATGGGCGACCTCAAGGTCGCCCATATTCATTACACCGAAACCTGCGCCCGCAAGCGCCGCCCGATGACGTCCAGCATGTCGCAGCCGTCGCGCAACGAAATGACCAGCGCCTGCGCAACCTCATGCAAGACGCTGGCGTCACCCTGGATGTCGTCGCGCAGGGCGAAGGTTTCCAGCAGTTGGGTGGCGCTGCGGATGCGGTAGGCCGCTGTTTCGTGCAGCACGTCGAGCGGGGCTTCAGTGTCGATCAGCAGGGAAGGGACGTTGCAGTCCAGGCCGGTAATGGGCATGTATCGAGACATGGGGAACACTCCATTCGATAAAACAACGCGGCCCGTCAATGGACGGCGGACGGATTGAATCGGCAGTCCACCGAATCGGGCAGATCGAGGTTCTCCAGTGCTCTGTTCACCAGCAGCTCGCCCAACACGATCATCTGCTGAATACCCAACGCCACGATGCGGTGCGCGCCTTCAAGCTCAAAGGCCAGGTCGGTGGTCATCGCGTTCAGCGAGGCCAAGGTTTCGCTGGCGTGGATTAGCAGGGTTTCAGTGTCGATGTTGGGGGTAACGGTGAAGATGGGGCTCGGACGTTGGGTCGGGTTTGAGGTGTCGAGGGGATGGGTGGCGGTGAGGCTGAGTGGTTTGAGGGTGATCTTTTTCATGGTGAAGCTCCCTGAGCTATGGAGCCGCATAGCGGCATTTGCATGCCTTGATACTGTTCAGTCTGTCAAAACTGGTCGCTGAATTTATGGCGACTTGTGAAGACTATCTGCGTGGTCGATTTGGGACAAGTTCACCTAAGGCGCTACAGCGTGCGGGAAATGTCCTAGGACTTGGAGTAGGACGGTTTATGTAATGGCTGACAACCATATTTCGCATTGATAAATTTTGTCATCGTCAGTCATTGCATGAGAGATTTTCTTATCAAGCTCTTCGAGTTTGTTTGACGTCCTTTCGCAGTAAATTATTAACCAGTTATCTCTTCCTTCGTGTTCAATTATGTAGCTGTTTTCATTTTTTCTGACAGTGATTGACCAAGAGGAAAAGAAATTTCGGTGGTCCGTAAATGATACTACGGTAAAGCCATGGTGTTTGACTGTTTTATATAGTTTGTCACGTATCATTGGTGCGGAGCTCTTGCCTTCAGAAAAAATGGTGGATTAATTATGACTTTCTTACCATTTAGTTAAGTTGCTTTTAGGTTGCGATTCCGCGATCTTTTCCCGGTTGTACTATTAGTAAGTTTTCTACTTCGCGGTTTCGACAGCGTTCGACAAATGATAGTGCGGAAGCTGGGTTTTTTATATATGTATCAAAGGCGCGCTTGTCAATTTCGTAATACTCATCATAGTCAACCATACGGTTGCTGACAGGTATCGAAACGTAGAATTTTCCTGATTCTTCTTCAATTCCGATAGAAAATCGTTCGCTTTTACTGAGAAGAACATCGTTGAAGTTCATTGTCTACCCTGTAGAGCCAGCGATAAAATAGAAAGGAAGAGTGATTTATTTTCTTGTTTTTAGATTATTCACTGTACTCGAAATTACCTAAGAAGAAAAATTGCTCGCGCCTAATTGAGCTCGTTAAGGGGGCTCCGAAGTATTTATAGTCGTAAACTAAAACTAATGTATCTATTTTATGTATGGGCGATGAGATGTTTTTTTGTTTGAAGTCAGCAGAAATGTCAGTGTCATATGAGAAGCCATCAATAGCTTCTGATAATGACTTCGTCAGTTCGACTTTGTCGGCTTCAATTGAGTCGTCATCAACGAATCCTAATGAAAAAGTGTTGGTGAATTCGGAGCCAAGAAAGTCACCGTCTTCGGAGTATGCAGGGGTCATTACCTCTCGAAGTGTGKACTCTTCCCAGTTTGTATTTGCAACCCAAATCGAGACGGACTTTATCAAACCCATTTCTAGCTCCTTCAATCTTTGAATCCTGAAGGTAGAGCGTCTTCCCCACCTCTATGGTCGGAGTATGACATACTTTTCAAATTTCTTTTTTAGATAGACCTCCCAAAAAAATGGACGGATCCTAAACTCCGCTCTCTATTCACTCCATGAGCCGATAAATTTATCAAAGTTGGAGGCGGCAAAGTAGGTTTTACCTGAACTCGGATCAAAAATCTCAACAGCAATAGACGGCTTGTTGAAATCTAGACAAATCAGGTAATCACCGGCGTCCCTTGCGATGGGGAACATTCCTTGGGGAAGTCCGGGAACTCCTCCTACTCGCGAGTACCATGAGACGGTATACGGTCTAATAATAGGCGAGAAAGATAAAAACTCGCTTATGTAGTTTCTTTGTCACTATATGTAAATGAAGAAGTTTTTGGGGAAGCCTTATTAGAATACTTGACCAGATCCAAATATGATTCTGGAAAAACTACGCTAAGTAGTTTTTGTACTTGGGCAATCGTATCTGCATCAACGCTGGAGTTCTGCTCAATGCCGAAAGAGCTCCAATCAAATTTCATATCAGGCTCCCATCATTATTTCTCTCCATGAGCAAACCTCCGTTGTTTCCTGAGCCGGCTAATGAGGCTTCCCTTTCTTTTTCATAAGATTTTGATAGTTTTTCATACGATGAAAAAACGAATTTTCACTGAGTGCCTAGAAAATAAATCCGCCCCTTTGTTTTCAAAGGCTCTCTATATTCGATGGGCCACCGTCATTGACGAGTTTGGTCATTCGACGGTTAAAGAGCTCTAGGTCCTGAGAGTTGTTCGCATTGGTCAATTCGTTGCGCAGAAATATAATTGCTCTTGATATTGTCTGTTTTTCTTTGTCTGTCATGTCACGAACGAGGTCAAAGCCATTCGCGGATAGAGCTGCGACTTTTTTTCGCATGTAATAATAGCAACCTATATTTTCTAGAAGGTCGCTGGCATCTTCTGTTGTTTCTTTTATGGTATTCAAGTATTTATTAAATGCGGACTTAAGTATGGTGGCGGGATTTTCTTGGTTTTTAAGAAAGCCGCATAGTCCCTGCCAGTTAATGATATGCAGCTGAGTGCCCCAGTCAGGGTCTCTCGTGAAATACTTTCCAGCTCCCCTGAAATATTCGGGGAATTCATCTTTGCTTAAGGCAATTTCAAAGTTGCTGATCATTGAAGTTTTTCCCAATCTTCAAATTGGCTGAGGAGTTTGCTCATGTCAGAGCCATGTTCGATTTTTTCAGAACCAATCAGTGCTGCTTCCTTTGTGCCACTTTTTGTCTCGCCTCCAGGTACCCATTCCTTATGATAAGCGCCTGCTTCATTACCGTTTGGTATTTCGTATTTGAATCTTGGATCATTTGGCTTGATTTTCACAAGATAAATTTTCGCGGACGAGAGGTCAGCTGAGCCAAGGTTTAGCTCTCTATTTAGCACTTCCCAGTCACCACCGCTCGCTTTGTACTTGGCAACTACCTTGTCCATCTCTGAAGGGAGTCCCACGAATTTTCTAGGGGGGAATGTAGGATACGATGAACGTTCAATCCACTCGTCGATCACGACAAATGAACCTCCCTGTTGTTTAAAAGCCCCCTCATGAAGGTCCACGTACTGCTCCGGCAAGTATTCGCGTGCACTACCCGGCCTATTACCTTTTTCAAGATTGATGACCTCATCGTACTTAGCCTGGGTCATGGGGATGCGGTCAGGTTTCGTCGCATTTGCTGAGTTAGTAGGTAGCTTGCAGTCGGGTCCCGGGCAATTAGCATTCAACCCCAACGGATCCACCCACCCCGTAGGGTTAGGCACGTACTGGTAGTTGTTCAACCCCCCAGCCAGTTTGATCGGATCCGGCGTCAAAAACCGTCCAGTGCCCGGATTGTAGTAGCGATGGCGGTTGTAGTGTAAGCCCGTCTCAGCATCGAAATACTGGCCCTGAAAGCGCAGCGGGTTGTCGATTTCGGCGACGTCCAGCGTAGCGAGGTTGCCGTAGGCGCGGTACTTGGCGGACCACATGATCTCGCCGCTGTAGTCGGTGATTTCCTGCGGGGTGCCGAGGTGGTCGAGTTGGTAGTAGAACGGCTCGGCCTTGAGCGGACCTTCTCCATCGAGCATGGCCAACGGGCGGAAGGTGCCGGGCTCGTAGATGTAGCTGCGGTAGCGGTTGTTGGCGCTTTCGGCGATCAGCCGTTCGCCTTGCCAGAGGAATTCGGTGGTGTGGCCATCGACGGTCTTGGCGATGCGGCGACCGAAGGCGTCATATCTGTAAGTGGCATTGCTGCCGCCGGGCAGGCTGACGCCGATCAGGCGGTGTTGGCAGTCGTAGCGGTATTCGGTGACCAGTTTTTGCCCGGTGCCGCGGCGTTCGCGGGTCAGGTTGCCGTAAGCGTCGTAGTCATAATGGCGGTCGCCCTGCATCAGCAGGCGGTTGCCTTTGACGTTGGCCAGGTTGGCCGCGGGCTGGTCGCCCTGGCCCAGCAGGTTACCGGCCGGGTCGTGGGCGAAGCTTTCCGGGGTGCTGCCGCGCACGTTGATCAGGCGGTCGAGCGGGTCGTAGTGGTAGCTGCGATTACCCTTGCGGCTGTCGTCGATGCCGGCGAGGTTGCCGTTGGCGTCGTAGGCATAGCGGCGCTGGAACAGGTTGCGATCCTGTTGGCTGACGCTGTGCGCCTGCAATCGGCCTTGTTCGTCGTACTGGTATTGGCTGAGCAGCAGGCCTTGCTGGCGTTGCTGTTCGCGGCCGGCGCTGAACTGGTGGGTGGTCAGGCGTGCGCCGTTGAGGTCGATGCTGCTCAGGCGACCACCGGCCTGATGGCGATAGTCGAGCTTGCTGCCGTCGGGGAGGCGGCAATGGCTTAATTGGCCGAGCGTGTCGTACTCGTAACGCAGCGTGCCCCAGCCTTGGTGTTCAGTGATCAGGCGGTCTTGCAGATCGTACTCGTAGGCGAGCGGCCAGTGGCCGTCATCGACGTTCACCAACCGACCAAGGGCGTCGTAGCTGTAGTGAATTTCCTCGCCATCGGCCAGGGTTTTCACCAGCAGTCGGCCAGCGGCGTCGCGTTGGTATTCGGTGACCAGTTCGCTGCCGTCATCGCCGAATTCGGTTTTCTTCAGCAGTTGGCCGTTGAGGTCGTACTCGTAAGCGGTGCGACGTCCGTCGAAACCGGTTTCCTGTTGGATCAGGCCGTTCGGGTAGTAATCGAGGTGGTAGTGCTCGCCGCGTTCGTTTTCGATCTCGCTGAGCAGCAGGCGCGAGTTGTCGTATCGATAACGCAGCTGGCTGCCGTCCGGGTTGATGCGACGGCTGACCAGGTGCAGGCCATCGGCGTACTCGTAGCGGGTGACGCGGCCCAGTTCATCGCGTTCGGCGGTGACGCGGCCATAAGGGTTGTAGCTGAAAGCGCGGGTGGCGCCGCCGGGCAGGGTGATCTGCGCGAGGCGGTTGGCGGCATCCCATTGGTAGTGGGTGATGGCGCCGCTTTCTTCCTGACGGGTGATCTGCCGGCCCAGTGCGTCGTAGCGATATTTACGCTGACCGCCGTCTGGCAGACGCTCTTCGAGCAGTTGGCCGAGGTTGTTCCAGCCCAGTTGATGGCGGCTGCCGTCCGGGTGGCGGATTTCCAGCAGTCGGCCCTGGCGGTCGTAGCTGTAGTGGGTCGAGTTGCCGTCTGGGTCGATTTGTTCGGTGATGTCGCCTTGGTCGTTGCGCCAGTATTTCCAGGTCGCCTGACCCCGGTTCACCACGCGCACAAAACCGTTGTAGTACTCGTAAGTGGTCGGTGCGTCTTCTGGTGGGATGACCGCCACCAGCCTTCCGGCTTCGTTGTATTGGTATTCGGTGACGGCACCGAGTGGATCTTTTTCGGCAACCAGTTGGCCCTTGTCGTCATAGGCCTTCAGGTGTTCAGCACCGTCCGGGTCGACTTTGGCCACCAGTCGCGCTTGGTCGTCGTGGGTGTAGACCTCTTCACTGCCGTCGGCGTTGGTGACGGTGACACTGCCCTTGTCATCCCAGACGTAGTGCGCGTCCATCTGCGAGAAGCTCGCCCAGTGATGGATGCAGCGTGCCGACTTGCCTTCTTTTTCCCATTCCCAGAAGAAGCTCGCGCCGCCGGCCAGTTGCCGCTCAAGGATCACGTTCTGATCGTTGTAGGCGTAGCGCTCGGCTTCACCGGCGGCGTTCTTCGCCTCGATCAGGCGCCACTGTGCGTCGTAGCCATAAGTGACCAGCGTCTGGACCGTGCTCCAGGCATCTTCCAGGTTGTCCGCCGGGCTGAACTGCTGATAGTCGACAGCAACGATGTGCTTGCGGTCGTAACGCAAGAGCAGGGCGCGACCAGCGCCGTTATCGACCCGTTTGATGCGCCCGTGAATGTCGCGGGTGATGTGCAGGCGATTGCCGTAATCGTCGCTGATGGCGATCAGCGTCGCGCCCTTGCTGTTGTAGCGGAAGTGGAAGAACTGAGCGCGTTCGCCGGCCTGGGTGAGGATCAATTCGGAGGGATCGTCACCGAGGAAAATCGCTGCTTCCGATAGGCTGTTGGTAATGGCCGGACGTTGCACGCTCGGCAGCGGGAACGTCGTGACGCGGTTTTCATGGTCGGTCCAGACGACCTCGTCACCCGCGATATCGACGCGTTGCGCCAAGGCGTGACTCCAGCCGTAACCGAGGCCGCAGTCGATTTCTGCGGCGCTGGTGCGGTACAGGCGTGTCCACTCGAAAGGCAGCAGGCCATTGAGTTGACCATCGGTCAAGGTCAGCAGCTCTTCACCGGTGACCATCGATACCGGGCAGCCGTTGGTGCAGGTTTTCTTGGCGCACGTCGCACTTTTTTCGTCGGGGTTTTTCGACTGGTTGGACGCGTCGTCGACCTTTTCCTTTTTCTCCAGGGTGGTTTTCTTTTCTGTTTTGTTCCGGGCAAAGGCGGAGGCGTTTTTCTCCAGTTGTGTAGGGGTATCGCTGGTCTTCGGCACCGGGCCTTTAGCGGTTTTCGCAGTCGCTTCTTCGATCTTTAACGCAGCGGTTTTGGACGCGCTCATCGGCACGCCTTGCGCGCTGGCAACGAGAGGTTTTACCGTCTCGCCGTGCGCTTTGAGCGCATGGCCTTTACTGACGCTCAGCAATTTTTCGGCGAGTTCCTCCAGCATTTTGACCGCTGTGCCGGATTTGACCTTGGCCAGGGTTTGTGTGCCGACGCGTACTGCCAGGCCGACGCCGCCAGAGAGGCAAATGCCCAGTACCACGTTGATCAAAAAGGAGCTGCTGATCGCGGTGATCACTTCGACACAGATTTGTGGCGATAGCATGCCGACCCAAGCGATGATCGCCGACACATAGATGAACATCAGGGGTTCATCGCTGAGAATCAGCAGGCCGGTGGCAATGGCTTCCTTGGAGGCGGCGTAGAGTTTGTCCAACTCCTCCTTGGTCAGGTACTGGGCGAGTTTTTTCGCGTACTTGATCGGGTTGGCGAGCAGTTCGAACAGGCTTTTGACGTCATCCCAGAGGCCCAGCAGTGCTTTTTCCAGGCTGTCGAGCGCTGACTTTACGAGAATTGCAGATCGGCCCATTCGGTCAGTTGCCGAATAGCTGGCCCATTGCGGCTGGAACTTGCCCGACCATTCACTTTTAAGCCAGCCATCGAGGTTGCCGATGACGCCCTGGTAGGAGGCATACAGCGCCTTGACGTTGCTTTCGGAGACGTTCGGGAAAAAAGTGATGCGGTATAGCTGACCCCGTTTGCAGCCCTTGATGACTTCAATTCCACTGGCGCCGATCGTTGCGGTGACCACGGGACCGACCACGTCGTAGCCGATCATCGCTTTCTTGACCGGTTCGAGTTTGACCGGGGTGTTGCCAATGGGCACGAACCGCGCGGCCTCAAACATATGGATTAGTGTGAAATCACCCAGCAAAGGACAGGTGGCGAATGTTTCAACCGCTCCGGTCTTGGTTTTGCGCTCACTGACGCTGACTTCGTTGCCCACCTTGAACGTCTGGTTTACATCCAATGCCCAGCCGGTCCAGAAACTGTCGGCCCAGGCTTTGTAGTCGCTGAGGCAGTTATTGAAATCCTTGAGAATGACACTCACGTCAGGAGTCTTGGCGTCCAGAACCTGAAGGACCAATTTACCGATGGGATCAATCATGACGTGACTTCCTTTGTCAGATGAGCCGCAAGACGCTCGGCCATATCTTCTGTATTGGGTTGTTGACGGACGAAGCGTTCGACCTTGTGGCGCAGGTTGCTCTCAGGGAAGGCGAAGTACAGTTCCGGGCAGTCCTCTCCCAGCCACTGCATCAGGTTGTCGACGACGGTGGTGTGGTCTTTTTCCGTCAGCGTGTCGAGCAACCCCTGCGGCACCTCCCACCACGGCCACGCCTTGGCCGGCGGCACGCCTCGCACGCCAACTTCCAGGCTTTGGCCATTGATCAAATAGCGCTCAAACACCGGCAGAATTTCACCGGCCCCCGCGCCGAGACCTTCAAGGATCGGGTAGATATGCCGCCCATCCCAAAACCGGAAAAACACTTCAGTCCCGTCCGGCATGCGCACCTGGGTCAGGCTGCGCAGGTGTTCGAACACCACGTCCGGCGCACTGCTGGAAACCGCCAGCCAGCCCCAGTCTTCGGCGTCGGTTTCGGCAATCCATTCGAGGAACGCCGAGCCGCGTTTCAGCTCGGCGAGATAGGGCATCACCGGCTGCCAGTCAGCGTAGGGTGTGCCGCCCCAGATCGGGATCAGTTCGGTGGTCGCTTCTTGCTGGTAAAAGGCGTTGAGCGGCGCTGCATCGCTGGCGTTGCTGATGATCAGGTACAGGCGCTCGCCGGTTTGCAGAGGGCGGCTGGCGAGCCAGTTACGGGGTGTCAGGCGATCAGATGGCACAAGCACCTGCCTTGCATTTTTCGCACTCTTCACAGAACGGCGCATTGCGCTTGAGGGTGTTGATCTGCGCCGGGGTCAGCACGGCGCCGGCCTTGTCGGCGTCGGCTTGCTTGAGGACACCTGGCATCAACGGTGCCGCTGCGGTGCCGCTGCCCGGGCTGCCACCGGAGTTCATGTTGATCGCCGGGCCGCTGAGGGTCACGCCGCCGGCGTCGATCTTGATGAAGCTGCCGCCGCCCTTGAGGGTCAGTTCGCTGCCGGCTTCGAGCACCACTTTCAGGCCGCTGCTGAGGTGGATTTCCTGGCCGGCTTCGATGAACTGGCCGGTGCCGATTTTGATGTGCTGGTTAACGCCGACGGTCAGGTGGTCGTTGGCGCGGGTTTCGACTTTGCGGTCGGCGTAGACGGTGTGGTGTTCTTCGGCCTTGAATTCGCTGTAGCTGTTGGCCTCGACGGTGTCGTGGCGTTCGTTGCCGACGCGAATCTTCTGGTCGTGCTCGATGTTTTCATCCCAGTCGCGCTGGGCGTGCAGGAAGATCTGTTCCTGGCCTTTCTTGTCTTCGATGCGCAGCTCGTTGTAGCCGCCGCCACCGGGCGAGCTGAGGCTCTTGAAGGTGCTGCGGGTCTTGTTCGCCGGCAGGTCGTAGGGGACGATGTTTTCCTTGTGGTACAGACAGCCGCTGATCAGCGGTTGGTCGGGGTCGCCTTCGAGGAAGGTGACGAGCACTTCCATGCCGATCCGCGGGATGGCGATGCCGCCGTAGTGGGCACCGGCCCAGGCGGACGAAACGCGCAGCCAGCAGCTGGTCTTGTCGTCGGCCTGGCCTTCGCGGTCCCAGTGAAATTGCACTTTCACTCGACCGTATTGGTCGCAGTGGATCTCTTCACCTTTCGGGCCGGTGACCACCGCGCTCTGGCTGCCGAGAATGCACGGCTTCGGGTGCACCAGCGGCGGACGGTTGGGCACGTCCCATGGCGTGGCCTGAAAGCGGTTGCGGTAGCCCTGGTGGAAGTCGTCCTTGAGGTCGGTGGTGTCGCTGGTCACCGACTCTTCGAGCACTTGCGGCTGCTTGCCTTCGTGAAGGATCTCAGTGAGCAGCCAGAGGTCGTTCCACTTAGGCTTGGGGTGCTGACTCAGGGCGAGGAAATGCCCGCTGACCAGCAGCGGCTGATCGCTTTTGCCTTCGGCCAGTTGGTAGTCGCTGCGGTGCCGTTCAAGGTTTCGCTTGGCCAGGTGCTTGCCGCGTTCGCGGTCGATGAAGCGCCCTGGATAGTCGTAGTCTTCGAGGTCCGGTTTGCTGTCGCCACGGGCCTCGCTTTCGAGGGTGATGCGCGGTTTCTCGAAGTCGTAGTCGCGACGGGTGGTACGGCTGGTGCGGGTTTCCAGGCGCAGGTCGAAGCGCTTGATCACCGGGTCGTTGGCGACCATGCCGGAGTCTTGCTGGTAGGCCACCGGCGCGAGTTTCGGGAACACCGTCTGGTCATCGCCGAACACCAACTTGTGAGCGGTGGCGCTGTGCTGGAAGTGGTAGTGGATACCTTCTTCCTCGCACAGGCGCTGGATGAAATGCAGGTCCGATTCATCGTACTGAACGCAATACACGCGCTCGGGATAAATCGCACCGACTTTGAATTCGTAGGCATTGCTTTGGATGCCGTGCTCTTCGAGGACCTGGCCGATGATTTTCGGCACGCTGAGGTTCTGGAAGATGCGTTGGTTGATGCGGTGMGAAAGGTAAGACAGCTGCGGGCGCAGGGTCACCGAGTAGCGGGTCAGGCGTTTACCGGCATCGCCTTGGGCGACGCGATAGATCTGYCCGTGAATGCCGGTGCCGTTTTGCGCGAGCTGCAAAAACGCCGGTTTGTGCAGCAGGCTTTCGAGGTCCAGGGACGGGTTTTCGCTGACCAGTTCGACGTCGAACGCGAACGGTTGGCTGATGGCTTCTCGACCGGTGAGGGCGAGTACCTGGAGATCGTTCGCCAGACCTTCTACGGTCAGGGCGAAGTGAGTCTGGTTGGCCGGCGCGAACATCCGTTGTTCCTCGTGCAGTGCAGCAGCATCCATCGAGGCCCGAGCGGGCGATCAACGAAGGCAAGAATTCTTGGGTGGCGCAAACAACATCGACCAGCAGAGCTGGCCGATGTTTTGAAACGGTCGGCCAGACTTAGCCAGCGACCGGGGAACGCCAGTCATCGGAACCCGAAGTAC